>CALFYQ010000107.1 GCA_937952085.1 uncultured Paracoccaceae bacterium
CCGAAAGGATTTTGCGTATCCGGCGTCCCGCTTCCGCCCGCTTCGGAACGCATTTTCGGGCTTGCCAAAGCCGGACCGATGACGCATGTTCACCCCACTGCTCGATAGGTTTCTTGCCTGTATGAAACCTGCCTCAAAGCACTAGCGCCCCCCTCGTGGGGGCGTTTTTTTTTGCGCGCCGCGTCGCATTGCCGGGGCGCGACGGCCGTGGCAAGGGTCGCCATCCCCTGATCTCCACGCAAGGCCCGTCATGTCCGACCGCCCGCTCTCCGGCAAGTCCGCCCTCGTCACCGGCTCGAATTCCGGCATCGGCCTCGGCGTGGCCCGCGCGCTCGCCGCGAAGGGCGCCTCGGTCGCGATCAACTCCTTCACCGACCGGAAGGAGGACCATGACCTCGCCGCCGAGATCGCGAAGGAGACGGGCGCGACCGTCCGCTACTTCAAGGCCGACATGTCGAACGCGGAGGCGTGCCGCGCCCTCGTCGCCGCCGTCGCCGAAGCCTTCGGCTCCGTCGACATCGTGGTGAACAACGCCGGCATCCAGCATGTGGCGGCGATCCCCGATTTCCCCGTAGAGACCTGGGACCGGATCATCGCGATCAACCTCAACTCGGCCTTCCACACCACGGCGGCGGCGCTGCCGATGATGCGGGCGAAGGGCTGGGGCCGGTTCGTCAACATCGCCTCGGCGCACGGGCTGACCGCCTCGCCCTTCAAGTCCGCCTACGTGGCGGCGAAGCACGGCGTCGTCGGCTTCACCAAGGTGACGGCGCTGGAGGCGGCGGGCGAGCACATCACCGCCAACGCGATCTGCCCCGGCTACGTGCTGACCCCGCTGGTCGAGGCGCAGATCCCCGACCAGATGAAGGTCCACAACATGGACCGGGAGACGGTTATCAAGGACGTGATGCTGCAGCGCCAGCCCTCGAAGGAATTCGCGACGGTCGAGCAGATCGGCGGCACGGTCGCCTTCCTCTGCTCCGAGGACGCGGCGCAGATCACCGGCACGACGATCTCGGTCGACGGGGGCTGGACGGCGCTCTGAGGCGCGTTATCGCGTGCGATACGGGGCGTAAGGCTGTATAATCGCTTAGCCTTCTTACCAGCGAAGCCGGCCAGGCGACGCGTGCGCGTCTCCTCGTCTCTCGCCCGTTCCGCGACGACCGGCTTCGATCCGAAGCGGAGATCCGGCCGCCGGGTGAGACGCGGAGCCGGGCCGCCTCCTTGGGCGGAGCGCGCCCGGCCTTCGACTAGGTCTTTCGCCTGGTCAGACTGGTCCAGGGGCGAAGATCGGCCAGAACCTTCGCCACCGCCGCCAGCACCATCGCGCAGAGGGCCGCCTTGGACGCCGCGCCCATCGTTCCCTCGATCAGCAGCGCATGGACCACGGCGCCCGCAACGGCGACGGCCGCAAATGTCGGGTGCCACAAGCGCCATGTCGTCGCGCTCAACCGACGCCGCCGCAGCAACGCGAGCAGCGCGGCAGCGAAGACAGCCCACATCGCCAGGACGCCCCAGACGGAGAAGGGCGTCGGCGACCGGAACAGCAGCGCGTCGAGCATGTCCGGCGGGCTGGTGATCCAGAGGCCGAGCACATGGAGGACCACCGCGGCCACGAGCGCGGCCCCGATCCAGCCGTGCAGCCGCCGCCCGCGCCGCGCACGGAGACCCGGCAGATAACCTCCGGCGAGCAGCGGCTGCAGAAGCAGAAGCGACATCGCGAAGATCCCCGCGAAGCCCGCCGCGATGTAGACCCCGTCGCGCCACGCAAGAAGCGGGCTCATCGCCGCCACGGCGGCGGGAGCGACCATCGCGGCCCCGAGCGCCGCCCAGATCAGAACGGTCCGCGCCGCGCTCACCCGTCTGTCAGGCCCGCCGCAGCACGAAATGCGCGCTCAGGCTCTTGTCGCTGGCGCTCGACATCACGGGCCGCAGGAAAACGGTCTCGAACCCGGCGTCGTCATAGCTGGCGTCATAGGCGAGATGCCCGTGCGGCTGGCCGAAGACAGGGACGATCTGCGGCATCTCCAGCCGGAATGCGCCATTGGCGTCGGTGAGCGTCGCGCCGTGGCTGTGCGGGTCGCGTTCGGCGCCTTCGGTCGTGTGCGCCCAGATCTGGATGCGGATACCCTGAAGCGGCGCGCCATCGCCCGCGCGTCGCACGGTCCCGCTCATCCAGAATCCGCCGCCGCCGATACGCTCGACGATCGGCGCGCCCGGCCGATAATTGTTGGCGCCGCCCCGCATCGTCGGCGTCGGCGCCACTTCGCTGGCGCGCGCCGATGCAAAAAGCCCGGCGCCGCCGAGCAGCAGCGCGCTCGCCGCGCCGGACCGAAGAATTTCACGGCGGGTCCGCGGGTCTCTGGTCATCCGAGTTTCTCCTCTCACCGCGCGCCGGACGCGACCCGAGGACGCGGCGGCCTGCGCAATCAGCTTCGAGCGAAGGTAAGGCGCGGGCGCGAACAATAAACCGCCGAGGGCGTCGAACCGGCGCCTTTCACGAAGCGACACGGCTTTCGGCGGTTCACAGCTGCGTGAGATCGAAGGCGCGGCCTCCCTTGGCCGGAGCGCACGCCTTTGGGAAGGGCCGATTTCGGCCCCGCGCCGCCGAGGCCGGGCCGCCGCGAAGACTGAAGACAAGGCCAGAATGCAGGCGCTCCCCGCCCACGCCCGAACCGCCCCATGGAGGAGCGAGACCGATTTCGGCCCCCGCCGCTACCCCACGAAATAATCCGGCCGCTCCGCCAAAATCTCCGGCAGCCGACCGATCGTACCCGAGAGATGCCGGCGCATCGCCGCGGCGGCCTTGCAGCCGTCGCCGGTCTCGATGGCGGCGAGGATGGCGGCGTGGCCCTCGATCACGGCGCGCATCTTGTCGGGGCGCGGCAGGTCCAGCGCGCGGAGGCGGGCCATCTGGCAAGTGCGGTCGGCGACAAGCTCATGCAGCGCCTCCTGGCCGGCGGCGATGAAAAGCTCCCGGTGGAAACTTTCGTCGAGCTGGCGGAAAAGTTCGATCTGGCTGAGATCGTCGGCGAGGGCCTGCTGGATCTTGAGAACGCCCCGGACCTTGAGGAGCGCGGCGTCGTCGCCCGCCTCGGCGAGCCGGAACACCGCTTCGCATTCGAGGCCGGCGCGGAAGAACTGTTCCTGCCTCAGGCGGGCCGGGTCGATCTTCGTCACCTCGGTGCGGGACTGCCGGTACGAGACGACGAGATCGGCCTGTTCGAGCCGCTGGATCGCCTCCCGCACCGGCGACTGGCTGACGCCGAAGGCCGCCGCCAGCTCCGCCCGCGGCAGGATCGCCCCCGGCGGCCATTCGAGCGAGACGATGCGCGAGCGCAGCTCCTCATAGACGCGGGAGGAGGCGGGCACATGGGCGCTGGCCGGCGGCCGCTCGCCGATCCGCGCGCTGACGGCTCCGTTCGGGCTACGCGGCATGTCTCTCCTTCGTCATCGCATCAGGGCGCCGGGTAGCGCAGTGGAGATCGCCGGCACGGCGGCGAGCACGACGAGGAAGATCGCCAGCGCGCCGAAGAACGGCAAGGTGGCGCGCGCATACGCCCCGGTCTTCACGTTGAGAATGCCGCAGACCGCGAACATGATCACGCCGACCGGCGGCGTCAGCCCGCCGATGTTGATGAGGAGGACGATCAGGATTCCCATGTGGACCGGGTCGTAGCCCGCCGCGGTCAGCACCGGCATGACGATGGGCGTGACGAGGAGGATGTTCGCCGCGCCTTCGAGGAACATGCCGCTGACGAGTAGGATCAGGACGACGAGGGCGAGAAGGACGCGCGGGTCGCCCGAGATCGAGGTCGCCCATTCGGCCACCTGCTGCGGCGCCCGCTCGATGGTGATGGCGTAGCCGAGAACGCCCGCCATCATGATGAGGAGCATGATCATGCCGAGATCGCCGACGGTTTCGCGGAAGGCCTGTACGGTCTTCGCGAAGGTCAGCTCCCGGTAGGCGAAGACGCCGATCAGCGCGGCGTAGAGCGTGAGGAAGGCGCCCGCCTCCGTCGCGGTGAAGATGCCGAAGCGAAAGCCGACGATGAGGATCACCGGGAACATCAGCGCCCAGAGGCTTTCGCGGAAAGAGGCGCCGAGTTCCCGCCGGCTCGGCCGTTCGGCAAGCTCGGGCGCGTGGCCGTGGCGTTTCGCCACGAGCCAGGTAGCGAACATCAGCGTGGCGGTGAGGAGGAGCCCCGGGATCACCCCGCCGAGGAAGAGCTTGCCGATCGAGACCTCGTTGACGAAGCCGAAGAGGATGAGGCCGATCGAGGGCGGGATGGTCGCGGTGATGATCGAGCCGACGGCGATGATCGCGGCGGTGCGCGGCGCGCCGTAGCCCTGGCGGATCATCGCCGGGCCGAGGAGGCGCGCCTCCATCGAGGCGTCCGCCACCGCGGAGCCGGAAACGCCGCCCATCATCATCGAGAGCGCGATGGAGGCCTGTGCGAGCCCGCCGGCCATCCAGCCGGTCAGCAGCCGGGCGAAGCGGACGAGCCGGTCGGTGATCCCGGTCGCGTTCATCAGGTTGCCGGCGAGGATGAAGAAAGGCACCGCAAGCAGCGGAAAGTTCTGCGTCGCCGTCGCCATCTTCTGCACCGCGACGGCGGGCGGCATCGTGCCGGTCAGGACGAAGACCGGGAGCGCGGCGAGCGCGAGCGCGAAGGCGACGGGCTGGCCGATGGCGAGGAAGAGGCCGAAGAGCGCGGCGATGAGGAGGAGCATCAGGCGGCCTCCGGCAGACCGTGGCGCCAGACCGTCCAGGCCTCGACGAGCACGGTGCGGAGAAGAAGCGCGAAGCCGACCGCCATGGCCCCGTGGATATAGGAGGCCGGCATCTGCACCGCGCCGACCAGGCTGGCGTGCATCAGCGCGGTGTTGCGGATCGCGTGCCAGAGAAGGAACGCGAGAAGCACCGCCAGCACCGCGAGGTTGAAGAGCGCGACGCCCCGCTTTCCGCCGGCGGTCAGCCTGTCCGACAGCAGGCTGAGGCCGAAATGCCGGCTGTCCTGCATCGCGATGTCGGCGGCGAACATGCAGAGCCAGGCGAAGAGAAGCTGGGCGATCTCGACCGACCAGATGATCGGGCTTCCCGCCGCCCGGGCGACCGAGGCGATCACGACGAGCGCGACCACCCCGGCCAGGAGAAGGAGCGCGGCGAGGCGCTCCGCGCGCCGCAGCGCGGCGTCGATCCGTCCAAGCACGACGCGTTCCCCCTGCCCCGGCCTTCAGCGCGCGAGGACGGCCTTGACGATCCCGGCCTCCCGCTCGAGGTCCAGCATGCCGTAGACCTTGGCGACCGCCTCGCGGAAGGGCGTGACGTCGATCTCCTTCACCTCGACGCCGGAGGCCGCCACTTCCTTCAGCGCCTTGTCGCCGAGCTCGATGGTGAGGCCGGAGGCGTACTGGCCGTTCGCGACGGCGAGGTCGCGGACGATCTTCTGGTTCTCGGGGGAGATCGCATCCCAGCTCGCGCCGGAGACGACGAGGGCGGTGACGAGCTGGATGTGGCCGGTCAGCGTCACGTCCTTGACCACCTCGTAGAGCTTGGCGCCGAGGATGGCGGTCGGCTGCGCCTCGGCGGCGTCGATGGTGCCGAGTTGAAGCGCGGAATAGACCTCGCCCCAGGGGATCGGCGTCGGCTCCGCGCCCATCGCGCGGATCGTCTCGATCCAGACCGGGGCGCCGATCGTCCGCATCCGCACGCCGGAAAGATCGGCGGGGGTGGCGACCGGCTTCTGCGTCAGCGCGTGGCGGGCGCCCTGGTACCAGTTGGAGGCGAGCATCACGAGCCCGGCCTTCGCCTTCAGCTCGTCGCCCCAGCCGAGATATTCCGGCGACTGGGAGAATTTGTCGGCCTCGTCGTAGTTCGCGAAGATGTAGGGCGCCGACATGATGGCGAGCGACGGGACATAGGAGGAAAGCCGCGCGACATCGGTCACGGTGCCGACATTGGCGCCGGCGCGGGCCTGGTCGAGCATCTCGGTCGTGTCGCCGAGCTGGCTCGAATGGAACACCTCGACGACGACCTCGCCCTTGGTCGCGTCCTTCACCTCCCTGGCGAACTTCTCCAGCCCCTGCCCCATCGGGTCGCTCGGCGCGAGCACGGTGCCGATCCGGAGCACGGTCTCCGCCTCGGCGGCGCCGGCGAATGCGAGGGCGGCCGCCAGAACGGAGGCGGCGGCGGTCGCGAGGCGGAGCCTCGTCTTGAGCGCGGTCATGCTTCACTCCCTGTTGTCGAATTGGGCTCACTGATATTTCAGTTGCATTGAAACCCTAACGTCGCCATTCCTCCGCTGTCAATCGGCGTCGCCACCGGCCAGGGGCGCGAGGTAGAAGGCGGAATGCGGAACGAGACAGAAGCGCGCGAGGCGGCCTTCGCCGCCCTCGCCCCGGAGCGGGCGATCCTCGGGGAAAGCCCGGTCTGGTCCGCGCGCGAGGGCGCGATCTGGTGGGTCGATCTCGACGGCCGGTCACTCTTTCGCACCGTTCCGGGCGGCGAAACCCGGCGCTGGCCCACGCCCGAGATGGCCTGCTTCGTGCAGATCCGGGCCGATGGCGCGCCGGTCGTCGGAATGGAGAGCGGGCTCTTCGCCTTCGACGCTGCGTCGGGCCGCGGCGGGAAGATCGCGCCGATTCCGCACGAGGGCGTCCGCTTCAACGATTCCTGCATCGACAGCGCCGGCCGGCTCTGGGCCGGCACGATGGACCCGGGCAACGCCCGCCCCATCGGCGCGCTCTGGCTCTATGGGGCGGAGGGCGCGCCGGAGCGCGTGCTGGATGGGTTCCTCACCATCAACGGCCTCGCCTGGGACGCGGCGCGCGAGCGGCTCTACGTCTCCGACTCCCACCCGAACGTGCGGAAGATCTGGGCGCTGGAGGCGCCGGGCGGCCGGCCCCGGCCGGAGACGCGGCGGCTTTTCGCCGACATGGCCGGCCTGCCCGGCCGCCCCGATGGCGGCGCGGTGGATGCGGAGGGCTGCTACTGGAGCGCGGGCGTCGATGGCGGCGAGCTTTACCGCTTCGCGCCGGACGGGGCCCTCGCGCTCCGGCTCCGCGTCCCTTACGAGTTTCCGACGAAGCCGGCCTTCGGCGGCCCCGCCCATGCCACGATGTTCCTGACCTCGAAGGCGGATAGGGGCGAAGGCGGGCGGCTGGCCGCGGCGGAGACGGGGTTTCGCGGCCTTGCCGCGCCGGAATGGAGACGAGCGCCGGAACGGGCGCCGAAGGGGAGGAGAGCGGATGAAGCATGAGAAGCCAACGAAGACGACGCTCCGGAGCGCGCGCTGGTTCGACCCGGACGACCTGAGAAGCTTCGGCCACCGCTCCCGCATGATGCAGCTCGGCTACGCGGAGGAGGATTTCCGCGGCAAGCCGGTGATCGGTGTGCTCAACACCTGGTCGGAGCTCAACTCCTGCCACGCCCATTTCCGCGAGCGGGCGGTGGACGTGAAGCGCGGCGTGGCGCAGGCCGGCGGCTTCGCGGTGGAGCTTCCGGCGCTCTCGGTGGACGAGAGCTTCACCAAGCCGACTTCGATGCTCTACCGCAACATGCTGGCGATGGAGACGGAGGAGCAGATCCGCTCCCACCCGCTCGACGGCGTGGTGCTGATGGGCGGCTGCGACAAGACCACGCCCGGCCTCGTGATGGGCGCGATCTCGGCCGGCGTGCCGATGATCTACCTCCCCGCCGGGCCGATGCTCCGCGGCAACTACGCCGGCCGCGCCCTCGGCTCCGGCTCCGACGCCTGGAAGTACTGGGACGAGCGGCGCGCCGGGAACATCTCCGACGCGGAATGGATCGGCCTTCAGGGCGGCATCGCCCGCTCCCCCGGCGTCTGCATGACGATGGGAACCGCCTCGACCATGACCGCCATCGCCGAGGCGCTCGGCCTCTCGCTCCCCGGCGCCTCCTCGATCCCGGCGGTCGATTCGAGCCATCAGCGGATGAGCGCGGAATGCGGCCGGCGGATCGTCTCGATGGTCTGGGAGGACCTGAAGCCGACCGATATCATCACCCCAGCCGCGGTCCGGAACGCGGCCATCGTGGCGATGGCGACGGGCTGCTCCACCAATGCGGTCGTCCATCTCGTCGCCATGGCGCGGCGGGCGGGCGTGGACCTGACGCTCGACGATCTCGACGCGCTCGGCCGCACCACGCCGCTCATCGCCAATGTCCGCCCTTCGGGGAAGGACTACCTGATGGAGGACTTCTACTACGCCGGCGGGCTCCGCGCGCTGATGGAGGTGTTGGGGGACCGGCTCGACCGCACCGCCATCACCGTCACCGGCAAGCCGCTCGGCGACGGGATCGCCGGCGCCAAGGTCTTCAATGACGACGTGATCCGGCCGCTCTCGAACCCGGTCTACCACGAGGGCTCGCTCGCCGTGCTTCGCGGCAATCTTTGCCCCGACGGCGCCGTCATCAAGCCGGCCGCCTGCGAGGCGCGGTTCCGCATCCACGAAGGCCCGGCCCTCGTCTTCGACAGCTACCCGGAGATGAAGAAGGCGGTGGACGACGAGGATCTCGAAGTCACGCCCGACCACGTGATGGTGCTCCGGAACGCCGGCCCGCTCGGCGGCCCCGGCTTCCCGGAATGGGGGATGCTGCCGATCCCGAAGGCGCTCATCAAGCAGGGCGTGCGGGACATGCTCCGCCTCTCCGACGCCCGCATGTCCGGCACCTCCTACGGCGCCTGCGTGCTCCATGTCGCGCCCGAGGCCTATATCGGCGGGCCGCTCGCCCTCCTCCGCACCGGCGACATCGTGCGGCTGGATCTGCCGGCGCGGCGGCTCGACATGCTGGTCTCCGACGAGGAGATCGCGGCGCGGAAGGCGGCCTGGCGCGCGCCGGAGCCGCGGTTCGACCGCGGCTGGGGCTGGATGTTCTCCCGCCATGTCACGCAGGCCGACAAGGGCTGCGACTTCGACTTCCTCGAATCCTCCTTCGGCCGCGCCGCGGGCGAGCCCGACATCTTCTGAGGCTGACCATGACCCTTTCCGCCGAGACCCGGGCGAAGCTCGAAACCGTCTCCACCGCCTCCATCGCCACCGCGCTCTTCAAGCGGGGGCTCCGCAGCCAGTTCGTGCAGGGCGTCTATCCGGTCGCGCCGAAGGACAGGAACATGGTCGGCCCCGCCTTCACGCTCCGCTACATCGTGGCGCGGGAGGACCGGAACCCGATCGAGGTTTTCCGCAACCCGCAGCACCCGCAGCGCCACGCGATCGAGACCTGCCCGGCCGGCCACGTGCTGGTGATGGACGCGCGGAAGGACGCGCGGGCGGCCACCGCCGGCTCCATCCTCATCACCCGGCTGGCGCTCCGCGGCGCCGCCGGCGTCGTCTCCGACGGCGGCTTCCGCGACGCGGAGGGGATCGGCAAGCTCGACATGCCGGCCTATTGCGCGAAGCCCTCGGCGCCGACGAACCTGACGCTCCACGAGGCGATCGACATAAACGTGCCGGTCTCCTGCGGCGACGCCCCGGTCTTTCCCGGCGACATCATGGTCGGCGACAAGGACGGCGTGATGGTGATCCCCGCCCACCTCGCCGACGAGATCGCCGAGGAGACGATGGGCAAGGAGCGCTACGAGGATTTCGTGCTGGAGGAGGTGCTCTCCGGCGCCACGATCATCGGCCTCTACCCCGCCACGAAGGATGAGAGCCGCGAGAAGTTCGAAGCTTGGCGGAAACGCACCGGCCGCTGAGGCGGCGACGTGCCCCATACGTCCCGCCCGGGCGCCCAGCCCGGGCGGCGCCCGGCCCTGCTCCCGGGAGGGCGCGTTGGCGATGGCGGGCGGCGCTCAGCCTGCGTTCGGCAATTTGGGATTAGACATCGACCACAAACTTCAAACGCTCACCTAGTGTCGGGCGTGGTCTCGTTGCGTGAGGTGAGGCGCATTAAGGTCAGTCGACCTACCGCTTTCCTGCGAGTTCCCAATCTGTACCAGGGCCATATTCCTGCTTGCTGAACCGAGTGTCTCCCTGAGCCCAGCCAAGGCGTAGTCGCACGCCGTCGCCGGCGGTCACGATGATCGGCTGCCCCGGTTGAGCCGTTCCGCCCAAAGCTGAGACAAAAAGCCTGAAATCGTCGATCCAGCGGCGTTCATCAGAAAAGGACTGCACGATCATCGCAGCCTCCGTAGCCCGAAAGCGGCGCGCCTGGATGAGCGCGGAGGCCGTGCGATGCAGGAGTTGATACCGGATCGCGCCGTCGAAGGGCTCCGTTGCGCCGATCAACGCCTGGATCGCCGCCAGCCGCTCGAGCTTGCCCGGCGAGGCGTCGACCAGCCATTCCGAAAGTGTTGGGCCGAACGGCTCATCCACTTTGGCTTCGACGGCGACCGCCGCCAGCCCATCCGCAAGACCCAGAAGACAGAAAATGTCCGTCTGGCTCTCCCTTCGGCCACCCGGCAAAGGCGTCTTCCACTCAGGCGCCGCGAAGAGCAGTTCCGCGCCTTCAGGGAAGAGCCCGGCGATCTCCGGCGGCAGTCCCTTTGCTGCGGTCCAGGAGAGCGCAGCCGCGCGGGCAGAATATCTCTTCTGCCACTGGGTGTTGGGCGAGGCGAGTAAGGGCCGCCAATCCGTGGCCTTCGACGAGGGAATCAGAATTCGTGACACGAGCGAACGCTGCGCGCAGGTCCGCGACATGGCAATTGGCGATTGATCCGCCGCCGCACTTCGCGCCACCCTCCCGCCTCATGCGCATCCTCCTCGTCTGCCTCGGAAACATCTGCCGCTCGCCGATGGCGGTCGGCGCGCTTCGGGCGAAGGCCGAGGCCGCCGGGCTCGGGCTCGAAGTCGAGGGGGCCGGGACGGCGGGGTATCATGTCGGGGAGCCGCCGGATGCGCGGGCCGTGCGGGCGGCGGCGCGGCGGGGGTTCGACATTTCCATGCTGCGGGCGCGGCAGGCGAAGGCGGCGGATTTCGGCGCGTTCGATCTCATCTATGCGATGGACCGGGCGAACCTCGCCGCGCTGGCGCGGCTCCGGCCCGCCGGGGCGCGGGCGGAGTTGAAGCTTTTCATGGACGAGGCGCCGGGCGCCTGGCCGGCGGAGGTGCCGGACCCCTATTACGACGACCGGTTCGACGCGGCGCTCGACCTCATCGAGGCGGCGGCGGAGGCGCTCGTCGCGCGGCTTCGGGCCTAGCCCCGCGCTGGACGGGCGGCGCCCGGTTCATTACACCTCAGCCGAGCCGAAAGCCGGAGCCCCGATGCGCATCCTGATCGTGAACGACGACGGCGTGAACGCCCCGGGCCTGAAGGTCGCGGAGGAGATCGCCGCCGCGCTCGCGGGGCCGGAGGGCGAGATCTGGGTGGTCGCGCCGGAATCCGAGCGCTCCGGCGCATCCCATTGCATCTCCTACGTTTCGCCGATGCGGGTGGTTCAGCTTGAGGAACGGCGCTTCGCCATCGACGGGCATCCGGCGGATTGCTCCATCGCCGGGATCGGCCGCCTTATGCCGGAGCCGCCCGATCTCGTCCTCTCCGGCGTCAATCGCGGGCACAACGTGGCGGAGGACGCGGTCTATTCCGGCACCGTGGCCGGCGCGAAGGAGGCGGCGATCCAGGGCGTGCGCGCCATCGCGCTCAGCCAGTATTTCGCCTCCGGCCCCGGCGCCCCGGCGGACGCCTTCGCCGCGGCGCGGGCGCATGGGCTCGACGCGGTGAAGCGCGTCCTCGCCCTCCCCTTCGGGCCGCATGTCTTCTGGAACGTCAACTTCCCGCCGATCCGGCCGGACGAGGTGAAGGGCTTCCGCCTCGCCCCGCAGGGGACGAGGGGCGGCGCCTTCCGCATCCAGGAGACGGTGGCGCCGAACCAGCGCCGCTATTTCTGGCTGGCGCATGACGCGAAGAACGCCGCCGCCGCGCCCGAGGCCGACAGCACGCTCTGCGCCGGCGGCTGGATCACCGCGACGCCGATGCGGCCGGACCTGACCGACCACGCCCTTCTCGCCGCGGCGCAGGCCGCGCTCGAGGCCGCCGAGTGACGCTCTCGGCCGAGGCGCGGGCCGAAGGGATGATGCGGCTCGTCTTCGCGATCCGCTCGAAGGGGATCACCGACCGGCGCATCCTCGACGCGATCGAGCGCACGCCCCGCGAGTTCTTCCTCGACCGCGCCTTCCAGGACCGCGCCTTCGAGGACATCCCGCTCCCCATCGCCTGCGGCCAGACCATCTCGCAGCCCTCCGTCGTCGCGCTGATGACGCTGGCGCTGGAGGTGACGCCGCGCTGCAAGGTGCTGGAGGTGGGCGCCGGCTCCGGCTACCAGGCGGCGGTGCTCGCGCGGCTCGCCCGCCGCGTCTACGCCATCGAGCGGCACCGCCCGCTCGCCCGCGCCGCGCGGGCGCGGATGGAGGCGCTGGCGCTCTCCACCGTCTCGGTGATGGCGGGGGACGGCGCGCTCGGCTGGCCGGAACAGGCGCCGTTCGACCGCATTCTGGTCACAGCCGCCGCCGAAGATCCGCCCCGCCTCCTGATCGACCAGCTCCGGGTGGGCGGGATCATGGTGCTGCCGGTCGGCCAGTCCGACGAGATGCAGCAGCTCATCCGGATCGAGAAGACGGAGGCCGGGCTCGACTATCGCGAGCTCGCCCCGGTGCGCTTCGTCCCGCTTCTGCCGGACGTGGCGCGGGACGAAGGAGACTGAACATGCCCCGTTCCGCCCCCCTGCTGATCGCGCCGCTGATGGCGCTCGGCCTCGCCGCCTGCGAGTCCGGGCGGCCGGAGCCGGCCCCGGTCACCTATCGCACCCCGGTCTCGCCGACGCCCGCCTCCCGACCCGCGCCGCCGAGCGCCGCCCCCGCCGCGGCCCCGGCGCCGACCCCCTCTGGCCAGGCGGACCGGCGCGGCGTCGTCTACTACGACGGCTACGAGACGATCCGGGCGCAGCGCGGCGACACGGTGGAGGGGATGGCCGCGCGGGTCGGCCTCTCGGGCGCGGAGCTCGCCGCCTATAACGGCCTTTCCACCCAGTACCAACCGCGGGAGGGGGACGAGCTTGTCCTCCCGGCGCGGCCGGACCGTTACCAGGGCGCGGGGACGCGCGTGGCGGCGGCGACGCCGCAATCGGGGCAGTGGCCGGCCTATCAACCCTCCGCGCCCGCCCGCGCCGGCGACGCGCCCGCGCCCGGCGCGCCGGAGCCCGGCCCCGCCCCGCTCCCCGAGGCTCAGCCGGCGCCGCAGCCGGGCGCGGGCGACAGGTCCGCCG
>CALFYQ010000108.1 GCA_937952085.1 uncultured Paracoccaceae bacterium
CGGCGAAGAAGGCCCCTGGGCGCCCGGCTATTATTCCACGCTCTTCGAAGACCCGGACGGCATCTGCATCGAGGCGCTCTTCATCCCCGGCAGCAGCGCCTGGAGGCACTGGATGGCGCAGCGGAGGTTGAGCGAAACCGCCCGCTCCAGCTCCTCCATCGTCTGGTCCTCGACCGAGGCGGGCGCGACGACGCCGACATTGTTGACGAGCCGGGTGATCGGCCCGTCCGCCAGCGCTTCGCGGAGCGCGGCGGCGGTCGCCTCGGGGCTGGAGAGATCCGCCTCGATGTCGCCGCCCCGCCGGTCGATGGTCACGGGCGCATAGCCGTCCGCCCGGCAGCGGGCCGCGCAGGCCGCGCCGATCCCCGCGCCGCCGCCGGTGATGAGAACCCGTTCGGTCATGCCCTCGCCTCCCATATCACTGCGCGAAGTCTCGGCCGGCCGGCGGGCCGCCGCAATGGCGCCCGGCCTGGTGCGCGCCGCCCGGCGGCGAAGGGCCGGGCGGCGGCATCGGCATGGTCAGCTCAGGTGGTGGACCTCCTGAAGCCCGTAGACCGGCGTCGGAACCCCCTCCATCCGCGCTTTCAGCTGCAGCGCGAGGAACTGCGAGTAGTGGCGCGACTGATGGAGGTTGCCGCCATGCATCCAGAGGTTCGGAACCTGCGTCGGCTTCCACATGTTGCGCTGCTCGCCCTCCCAGGGGCCGGGGTCCTTGGTGGTGTCGGAGCCGAGGCCCCAGCACTTGCCGAGCCGGTCCGCCATCTCCTGCCCCATCAGGTCGGCGACCCAGCCGTTCATCGAGTTGTAGCCGGTGGCGTAGACGACGAGATCGGCGTCGAGATGCGTTCCGTCGTCGAGGATGACGCCGGTCTCGTCCAGCGCCTTCACCTGGCCGCGCTTCAGCTTGATCTTGCCGTCGATGATGAGTTGGCTCGCGCCCACGTCGATGTAGTAGCCGGAGCCGCGGCGGAGATACTTCATGAAAAGGCCCGAGCCGTCATCGCCCCAGTCGAGCCAGAAGCCGGCCTTCTCCAGCCCCTCGTAGAAGGCCGCATCCCGCTTCTTCATCTCCTCGTAGGCCGGGATCTGGAACTCGTGGAGGATCCGGTAGGGCAGCGAGGCGAAGATGAGGTCGGCCTTCTCCGTCGTCACCCCGCTCCGCACCGCCTCCTCCGAATAGAGCGCGCCGAGGCCGATCTCCATCAGCGTGTCCGACCGGACGATGTGCGTCGACGAGCGCTGGACCATGGTCACGTCCGCGTCGTTCTCCCAGAGCGCGGCGCAGATGTCGTGCGCGGAGTTGTTGGAGCCGACGACAACCACCTTCCTGCCGCGCCAGCGGTCCGGGCCGTCATGCTCCGAGGAGTGCTGCTGCACGCCCCTGAACCGGTCCATGCCGGGGAAGTTCGGCATCCGCTTCTTGCCGGACATGCCGGTCGCCATGACGAGCTGCTTCGGCATCAGGACCACTTCCTCGCCGTCCCGGTCCACCACCACGGTCCATTCCCCGGCCGTCTCGTCGAAGCTGGCGGACTTGGCGGTGGCGCGGGTCCAGTAATTCAGCTCCATCACCTTCGTGTACATCTCCAGCCAGTCGCCGATCTTGTCCTTCGGCGCGAAGACCGGCCAGGTCTCGGGGAACTTGATGTAGGGCAGGTGGTCGTACCAGACCGGGTCGTGCAGGCAGAGCGACTTGTAGCGATTGCGCCAGCTGTCGCCCGGCCGCTCGTTCCGCTCCACGATCAGCGTCGGCACCCCGAGCTGGCGGAGCCGCGCGCCGAGCGCGACGCCGCCCTGACCGCCGCCGACGATGAGGCAATAAGGCTGCGTCGTGTAGCCGAGCTCCCGCGCCTCGCGCTCGCGCTCTTCCTTCCACGTCTCGCGGCGCTTTCCGGCGCCATGCTTGGCGCCGAGCGGGCGGTTGAAGCCGGCCGGCTCCTCGTGGCCCTTCAGCTCGGCCATCGTGGTCAGCAGCGTCCAGATCCCGCCGTCCTTCAGCCGGATCAGGCCATAGCCGCGCGTAACCGCCGTCTCGAACTCGATCCAGGCGGTGGTGACGCCGCCCTCCTCGGTCGGGATCTCGCCTTCGGCCAGCTTCCAGCCGGTCGGCTTCGTCACGGCGAGCTGCGATTGCAGCATGGCGCCGACCGCGTCCCGCCCCTCCATGGTCTTCAGGTTCCAGGTGAAGGCGACGAGGTCGCGCCAGTAGCAATCGGCCAGGAACATCGACGTGGCCTTGTCGATGTCCCCCGTTTCGAGCGCCTTGCCGAATTCGTCGAGAAAGGCCTGGGTCTCTTGGGCGATCGTCGTGTCGAGCATTGCATCCTCCCGGGTTTCGTCAGCCGTCCCTTGGCGAGGAAGGTGGCGGCATGGGAGGCGCGCGGGCAATCCATTTCCGGGCGTTTCGGGCTCGAACGCCGGCTTCGGCCGCCCCGCCGTTGCGCGCGCAACAGGCGCGCAACGCGCCGGCCGGGCTATCCGGGCGGCGTCAGGCCCGCCTTGCGGATGCGCCGCAGGATGGTCGAGCGGTTCACGCCGAGCCGACGCGCCGCCTGCGCCATGTTCCAGCGGCAGGCGACGAGGATGGTCTCGAGGCTCTCCTCCTCCGGCGGGGCCGGCGCGACCTGGCGCGTCGAGGCGGGAAGGTCCGGAAGGTCGATCACCGAACCTTCGGCGAGGGCGACGGCGACCTCGAGCGCCTGGTCGAGCTCGCGGATGTTGCCCGGCCAGTTCCGCGAGCGGAGATCGGCGCGGGCGGCGGGGGAAAGGCGCATCTCGCCCGCGCAATGGCGCCGCAGCAGCCGGTCGATCAGCCAGTCGAGATCGGCGCGATGGCGGAGCGGCGGCAGGGTGAGGCCGGCGCCCGCGATCCGGTGGAAGAGGTCCGTCCGGAGCGCCTCGGCCAGCGCGGCGGGGGCGAGCCGCGTCGAGGCGACGATCCGCAGGTCCGACCGCCGGTCGAGGAGCGCCAGAAGCCCGGCCGCGGCCGCCGCCGAAAGGTCCTCGACTCCGCGGAGGAAGAGCGTGCCGGCCGCCGCCGCGCCGAGCGCGGCGATCGCCTCCGCGCCCGACCCGGCGCAGCGGATCGCGTGGAAGCTGCGGCCCGCCGGGCCGGCGACATGGATGGCGCGGGCGAGCTTTTCCTTGCCGGTCCCGGTCTCGCCCGAGATCAGGAGCGGAACCGCGGTCGGCGCCAGCCGCGTCGCCTGCGCCAGAAGCTGCGCGAGCGCCGGATCGGGCCCGGCGAAGCCGCCGAGCGCGCCGGTCGGCGCGGTCTCCCGACGGCGGAGCGCGGCGGTCATCTGCGGGGTCTGCGGCGCGATGGCGTGGCCGTAGAGGCCGCGGCCGTCCTTCATCCGCAGCACCCGCTCCTCGGTCGGGCGGCCGCGCATGAAATCCGGCAGGTCGTCGACGGCGAACTCCATCCAGTCGTCGATCCGCGCGCCGATCAGGCGCCCGTCGCCCTCCGGATCGAGCGCGCGGCGGGCGCCCGAGGTCATGCCGATGATGCGCCCCGATCCGTCGAGCGCCACCGCCGCCTCGGGGTCGACATCGAGGAATTCCGGGCTGGTCGAGACGCGGAGCACCCAGTCCCGCCGCGTCATCGCCATCAGGTTCGCCATTTCGACCCGCCGCGCCGCCGAGGTGACGAGGCTCATCGCGAGATTCTGCGACGATTTCCGCGAGGGCGAGCGGAGGAGCGAGATGTCGAGCACCGCCGAAAGCGCGCCGAACGTGTCGTAGATCGGCGCCGCCGT
This sequence comes from uncultured Paracoccaceae bacterium, assembly GCA_937952085.1. Classification (GTDB taxonomy): domain Bacteria; phylum Pseudomonadota; class Alphaproteobacteria; order Rhodobacterales; family Rhodobacteraceae; genus Pikeienuella. The sequence continues at coordinate 3,759 of CALFYQ010000108.1, forward strand.
GCAGGAGAGCGGCGTATGCGCCAGCCCGCAATGGTCGCCCTGGTGGATCGTCACCGGCTCGCCGGTGAAGATGCAGGAGCCGACGCCGCAGGTGCCCGCCAGGTCCTCCGTCCAGTCCGAGCCGAGATAGAGCCCGGCCTCGCGAAGCTGGTCCTCGAAGCGCGGGTCGCCGAAGAAGTCGACGCAGACGACCGCCGCATCGGCGAGGAGGAGGACGTAGTTCTGCCCGGCGACCTGCCGGAAGAGCGCCTGGAGCCCCGAACGCGCCGTCGCGATCAGCCGCTCCGACTGCTCGCGATGCTCGCGAAGTTCGGTCTCGCTGACGATATGCGCCGGGTCGGGGCGCGACGGGTCCATGCCATAGGCTTCGACGCAGCGTCGCCAGCTTTCGGAGACGAGCCGGTCGCGCCCGGTCTCGTGGCCGTTCAGAACCCGGTCGATCTCGTCGAGATGATCGAAGTCGCGCATGGCGCCCGCCGCATTCCCGCTTCGCCGAAGGCTATCCGAGGCGGCGGGGCGACAGCAAATCAAGCTTGGTCCCTCGCCGGGCGCGCGGGCCGGCGCGCGCGGCCGCCGTCGCCCGGGCGGCCTAGCGGCGCGGGGCCGAAGCCGGGCGCGCGCAGGGCGGCGGTTCCGCCTCGTCCGTCAGGCGCGCGCGCCCGCTCCACCAGTCGTCGGCCTCGTAGACCTGGCAGGCCATCCGCGCGAGCGCCTCGCTCCGCCAGACGATCCGGCGGATCTCCCGCCCGCCGGACACGATCAGGTCCGCGCCGTCCTTCCCGCCGAAGATCGGCCAGACCGTTTCCGCCGTCGGGATCCGCGCCAGCGCCTCGCCGCGCGCCACGCTCCAGACGCTGAGAAATGTCTCGCCCGCGATCGCGAGGAACGCGCCGTCCGCCGACAGGGCGTAGTTCTTCGCCCGGTCGGCCTCGCGGAGCCTTCGCTCCCCGCCGCCGTCGAGGTCGTAGAGCCGGGCGCCCGAGGCGACGCCGAGGATGAACGTCCGGCCGTCCGGCGTGAAGCCGACGGGCCGCCCCCAGAAGGCGCCGTCCTCCCGCTCGACGGTCAGAAGGCGTCGCGGGCCGCCGGCGGCGCCGATCTCGATCACTTCGCCGCGCGAGGGGCTCGACGTTCCGAACATCGCGAGCCGACGCCCGTCCGCTGACATCACGGCCGCCACCGGCTCGGACCCGATCCGCAGAAGCGGCGTGAAGCCCTCGCCGGGCGCGGTCAGCGTCGGCGTCCGCGTCGCCACGTCCCAGACCCGGATTCGGCGCGCGCCGGAGATCTCGCCGGTCGACTCGTCCGCGCCGCCCTCGAAGGTCGCCATCACGGACCGGTCGCCGCTGAGCGCGAAGCGGTTGACCGGATTGTCGGCGACGACGGCCTCGAGCCTGTCTTCGCCCCAACGCCACGAATAGAGGCCCCATTCTCTCGATCCCTGCGCCGCCTCGCGGCCCGAGGCGACGGAGAGCATCACCGCGGCGCCGCCGTCGACGAAAGCGGCCCGGCCGCAGGCGCGCGGCAGGTCGTTCCGCTCCGCGAGACGCGCGCCGGAGCCGAGATCGAAGATCGCGACGGAGCCGGGCGCCTCCGGCTCCGCATCCCGCGACCGACGGCAGAGCGCGAGAAACCGGCCGGCCGGATCGACCGCTCCGGCGATCGAGGCGACGCCCTCCCCTGCCGGAAACGGAATCGTCCCGCCGGTCTCGAAATCGATGAGGCGGTCCCCGTCCCAATAATCCACGAAGGCCAGCCGGCTGGCTCCGGGCAGAGGCAGGATGTCGTCGACCAGGTCGGGCTCGATGACGGCGTCGAGCGCCGTCCCGGCGGCCGCGAGCCAGCGCAGGCGCCCGTCGACCGCATGGTAGAAGAACCCGCCAGGGGCGCCGACCGGGCCGCCCCTGTCGCCGATGTCGAACCGCTTCGTCTCCCGCCCCGCCACCAGGTCGAACACGCGAAGGCCGCGCCGCGAGACCCTTCCGTTGCTCTGACCGTAATCCGCCTTCTCGACGAGCGCGGCGAACCGGCCGTCCGGCGTGAAGACCGGTCTCGAAGGCCCCGCCTCCTGCAGCGCGCCCTTTGCGAGCGGCGTCGCGGTCAGCCGCGTGGCAAGGGTATCGGCCTCGACGAACCGGACAAAGGCGCCGTTCGCGCCTGAAATGGCGATGGTCTCGCCGGTCGGATCGAAGGCGATGTCCCGCGCCCCGTCGGCCGCGATGCTTGCGGGCGGCTCCGGCCCGCCCGGGCGCCAGACCCACATTCGCCTCGAATTCGGCGCCGCGTTCGCCGTCTCCGCGCGCTCTGCGAGGTAGGCGACACGCGCGCCGTCCGGGCTGATCGCCAGCGCCGAGACGTCGCCTTCGGCGCGCATCCGCGCGCGTTCCGCGCCGGCGCCCGAATCCCAGTAGCGGACGATCGCCATGGCCGATGTGGCCGCGCGCGGCGCCCCCTCCGCCAGCGCGGTTTCGTCGGCGTGGCGGGAATGCATGAAGCCGACCCGCTCGCGCCCGTCCCCCAGTGCGTAGAGGCGGGCGGCGCCGAGCCGGTCGAGCACGACATAGCCGTCGCCGACCGGGGGGACGAGCAGCGCCTTCGGCTCCGCGTCGAGAACCCGCTCGTGAAGGAGGGCCGCATCCTCCGCCCGCCGCACCTCGACTGCGAACCGGTTCCCCGACGCGAGCGCGAGAACGATGCGCTCCCCCGCCGCATCGACGGCGATGTCCCGCGCCGGCGCGCCGAGCGGACGTTCGAAGAGCGTGCGCCCGTCGCCGGCGTCGAGCACCGCGAGGCGCGCCTGCCCATCCGCATCCTGGCGTCCCAGCAGGATCCGGGCGCCGTCGGGCGAGAAGGTCGCGGCGCTGAACCGCTCCGCAGCCCGCGTCCAGATCGTCGCGCCGGTCGCGGCGTCGCGCAGCGCGAGTCCGGCGGACGAGCCGATCAGAAGCCGCGCACCCGCCGGGTCGGCGCGAACCGTCGCGCGGGAGACGCCCGGCAGCCGCTCCGACCAGACGATCGCGCCATCCGACCAGCGCGCGACCGCGAGCCCGTCCTCGCGCCTCCTCCCCGCAAGGGCGGGGCCGATGACGGCGAAGCGCTCGGCGGAGATCGGCGCGATGGCGAGCGGAAAGGCGAATTGCGCATCGCCGACCTCGCGGGCCGCCGCGCCGCCGCGCAGGTCATGGAGCAGCGGAACCGGCGCCACGCGGCCCTCCGCCGTCCGCCGGTGCGCCACCACGGCGAGGCGGGACCGGTCCGCCGAAAAGAGCGCCGCCTCCACGAGCAGCGCCTCGAGCGCGAAGCCGCCGATCCGCGCGCCGTCCGGAAACGCATGGACGCCGAGATCGGACGCCTCCTGTTCGTATCGCGCGTAGAGATCGGCCTCCCGGCTGATCAGGCCAGGATCCGGCCGGCGCCAGAGCGGCGCGCCCGTCTCGAGGCTCCAGCCGCGGAGCTCATAGGCGCCGTCGGCATAGCCGCGGGTGATCAGCGTTCCGTCGCCGGTCGCGGCCACGAAGTCGGAAACGCCGCCCGCCTCGCCCATTTCGGAGAGCCGCGCCCCGGTCGCGAGGTCGACGCTCGACAGCGCGCGTTCGTTCAGGTGGAGCCGCCGCCCATCCGGCGAGAAGCCCGCGATCCCCCCTCTGGTCTCGATCTTTCGAAGCAGGTCCGTGGTCCGCGAATCCCAGACATAGGCCGCGCCCCGGTCCCAGTTGCGGGCGGCGATCAGGTTTCCGTCCGGGCTGATCGACAGATCCGTCAGCCCGTCCGGCCAGAGCAGGCGGGCGCGCTCCCGCCCGGTCTCGCGCTCGAAGATCGCGATCTCGCTCCAGGTGCTGCGATAGCCGCGATCCGAGAGCGTGATCGCCAGCGCGCCGTCGGGCGCCGTCCCGTCCATCTCGATGATCGGCCGGTCGAAGCGGCGCGCCGGCGTCACCGCGCCGCTCCCGGGGTCGCAGCGCGAGAGCCGCCCATCCTCGCCGCCGAGGAGGATCGCGCCGCCTCCCGCCACCCGCGCCATGGACGTAACCGTCGCCTCGGTGGCGCAACGCGCGAGGGCGTCGCCCTCGAGGCTCCAGATCGTGGCGCCGCCGTCGCCCGCGACGACGAGCCGGGCCGGCTCGCCCGCGATCATCGCGGCGTAGGCCTGCCCGCCATGTTCGAACCGGCCGGTCTCTTCGCCCGTCTCGAGAGACCGGATCGTGACGTCGCCGTTGAACGCGGCGCGCACGAACCGTCCGCCGGGCAGGTCGAACGCGATCGCCCGCGGGGCGGACCAGGCCTTCGAGCCATCGTCGAAGGTGGCGACGACGCGCGCCTCCGAAGCGTCCCAGATCGCGCCCCCGCCCTTGTTGTCGAAGAGAATCGCGCGGTCGCCTTGCGGGATCGCCGCCACGCCGATCGGGAAGCGTTCGAGAAACGGGTCGGGCTCACGGTTCGGCCCGAAGGGGAGCGTCGTCGCCGCGCCGTCCGCGGCGGAGATCTCGTGGACGCCGATCCGCACGTCCACCAGCGTCAGCCGCGCGCCGTCCGGCGAGACGGCGAGTTCGATCCGGTCGTCCCGCGCGCCCGCCACCGGGAAGGCGAAGGGCGGCAATTCGGCCCAGGTCGACGTGTCGTAGCGGAGGATCTCCCCGGTCTGGACGGCGGCGTAAAGCCGCCCGCCATCCGGCGAGAAGGCGGTGAAGACGCCGCCCCTCGTCGGCCGGTCCAGCACCGCCTCGCCGCTGCGCCGGTCGAGGACGACGAGCCGCCGGTCGAAGCCCGAATTCGCCAGCCAGCGCCCGTCCGGGCTGAGGACGGGCGCGACATCGGCCGCGAAGTCCCGCGCGAAGGCCACCGAATGATCCGCCCCGAGCGCGAGGATGGAGGCCTGCCCCATCACCGCGCTCGACGCGCCGAGCTTCGCGAGGGCGACCGTGCCTCCATCCCGGCTGATTGCGGCGGTCGCGCCGCTCCAGGGCGTCGGCGCGAGCTCCGCGCCGAGCGGCGCGCGCGCGAGGGCGTCCCGCAAGACGCCCGCCGCCTCGGGCCCCGGCCGCTTCGCGAGGGAATCGACCGCGATCATCGCGGCGACCGCGGTCTCGCCGGGGTTTTCGTCGAGCGCGCTCCGGGCGATCCGCGCGAGGTCCCGCGCCTCGGCGAGGCGCTGGAGCTCGTCCGCCGCTGCGGCCTGCGCCGCCGCCGCCTCGCGCGCGAATTCCCGCCCGCGCCATTGCCATGCCGCGGCGACGAGAAGCGCCAGGCTGACCAGCGCCGCGCCGCCGAAGATCAGGCGCGCCCGCCGCCGGGACGCGGCCGCCCGCGCCGCCGCCGCCGCCTCGCGCTGCGCCGCCGCTTCGGCCAGCGCCGCGTCGGCCGCGAGGGAGGCGGCCACATAGTCCCGCACCTCCGCCACCGCGATCTCGTCGGCGGCGTCGAGAAGCGCGCGCCCCTCCTCGAGTTCGAGCCCCCGCGGCAGGAGGAGATCGTCGATCCGCCCCTCGGCCCGCCACCGGCGCCGGCGCGCCCGCACCCGGTCGAGGATGCGAAGCCGCGCCCGGTGCCGCTCGATCCAGCCTTCGAGCCGGGCCCAGCCGCGGATCAGCACCTCATGCCCGAGATCGACGAACCGCTCCCCCGCCGCATCCTCGCCGACGACGAGCAGCCGGAGCCGCCGGCCGGCGAACCGGTCCACCATCGCGGCCTCGGCCGGATCTTCCGGATAGGCGGCGCGGGCGCGGGTGTCGTCATGCCCGTCGCCCGGCCGGACGAGGGAGAGGAAGACGCGCTTCGCCGCCGCCTGCTCCGCCTCCGAAAGCGCGGCGAAGGCCTCCTCCGCCCGGCTCGCCACGGCGCCCTTCACGCCGCCGATGGCGTTATGGGCCGCATGGGTGAGGCGCCCGCCCTCACGCCGCCGCCAGAGCTCGGTGAGAAGGTATTCCAGAAGCGGCAGGTCCCCCGGCGCGTCGCCGACTTCGCCGAGGATGCGGTCGACGAGCCCGTCCTCGAAGCGGAGGCCGACCGCTTCGGCCGGATTCCGGACGATGCGCTCGATCTCGCTGCGCCCGCCGCCCCCGCTCTCCCGCGAGAGCGGCCCGACATTCACCACCCCGCCTTCGAGCCGCTCCATCAGGTCCCGCCGCGATGCGATCTCGGAATAGAAATCGCTCCTCAGCGTCGCCACCACGGTCAGCGGGCCGGTCGCCGCGGTCGCTTCGAGAAGCATGTCGATGAAGTCGCTCCGCTCCGCCGGGTCGGCCGAAAGCGTCGCCGCCTCCTCCAACTGGTCGACGACGAGGAGGAGCCGCTCGGTCCCGGGCTGCCGGGCGAGGTGGTCCCGCGCCAGTTCGGAGAGCTTCACCCCGCCTCGGCGCAGCGACGCGGCCGCCGCGTTCGCCCGGGCGCGCGCGGCGGTCAGCCCGAGCTCCGGCGGCGGCGGATCGAGGCACTGGGCGAGGGCGGAGACCGGCGAGGCGCCGGGGCGCATCGTCAGCACGTCCCAGACATGCCCGTCGACGCCGCGCCGGAGCGCCGGGCAGAGCCCCGCGCGGACGACGGAGGACTTGCCGGAGCCCGACGCCCCGACCACCGCCACGAACCGCCGCTCCCTCACCCGCGCGACGAGCCGTTCGGCGAAGGCCTCGCGGCCGAAGAAGAAGGGCGCATCCTCCTCGCGGAAGGGTTCGAGGCCGCGATAGGGGCAGACCTCGTCGCGCGGGTCCGGGCGCGGGTCGGGCCGGGCCTCGCCCGGCGCGCCGGGCGCGCGCCGCCGCGCGCCGCCCACGAGCGCGTCGAACGCGGCCCCGTCGTCGAGCCCGCTGCGGAGGTCGACCCAGGTGTTAAGGCCAAGGAAGCCGAGCGCCGGATCGTCCGCGCCCGGCAGGAGCGTCGGGATCACCGGGAAGCCGGGTTCGGCGTTCTGCCGTTCGAGCGCGAGGAAGGCTTCGCGCCGCTGCCAGCCGCTCAGCCCCTGCGGGCCGATGACGACGACGACGGAGGCGCAGCGCCCGAGCGCCTCTTCGAGCAGCTCCGGCCAGCGCGCGCCAGGCTCGAGCCGCCAAGCGTCGAGGAAGACGCTGAGGCGGCGGGCTTCGAGCGCGAGCGCGATGCGGTGGACGGCGTCACGATCGCGCCGGTTGTAGGAAATGAAGGCGTCATAGGCGCCGTTCATGGGCGGCCTTCCCTGACCATCGGCTCAGGCTAGCCGGAACCGCGTGCGGAGCATAGCGCGGGAGGCGGGGAGGGGCGCAGGGTCGCAACCGGAAGGTGCAGAAGCAGACAATTGCGCGCTGGCGGATAGGCCGCAGATCAATCGCGATGAGCCCGTGTCGATACGGTCGCGGAAGTCGGCGCAAGGCTGATCAGCTCGAATCCGCCGGGCTCGAACCGGCTTCGTCCGATCGTTGCGCGGAGGGCCTCGCCCGCCCCTGGGTGGGCGTCAGACCGGGCCGGCATAGGCGCTTTATGGCGTCGCCCCGACCTCGGCCCGAGCCGCTCGTGACGACCGGGGGCGCCCGCCCGCTTGGAGGGGCGGGCGCGGCCCGGGCTGGTCGCCCGGGCCCGGGAGGGATGGGGAGGGCGCGATCCAATCGCCGCCATCGCGGCGCATATCGCCGAATAGGTCGAGCGTTCGCCATTCCGAGACCCTGGTATCGCCGGGCGCCGTCCCGATGGACCCGGATCGCGCCACGCACGCATCCGCGCGAGCGCACCCGGCGAGGCTCGCCCCTACCCTCCCGCGCCGCCCTCCTCCGGCGTCGGCCGATAGATCGGCCCTCGGTCGATCACCGCCTGAAGCAGGCCGCCCTTCCGGAAATCGTCTTCCTCCGCGGGCGTGACCGGGCGCTGGACCTGCCCGGGATAGCCGAGCCGCCGCCGCACTTCCGGGTGCATGTAATAGGCGGCCGAGGCGACGAGGCCGATCGCGCCCATCGCGTCCGGGTCCTCGCGGTTCAGCCGTTCGGCCGCCGCCCCTCCGTCCTCCTCGCCGCCGGAACGGAGCCCGCGCAGCACGGAGTCGGCAAGCTCCGGCCGGAGCGACAGCACATGGTCGAGCCCCGCATTCTGAACCTCCACCGCGCTCGCCGCCGGCATCCCCTCCGCCTCGGGGATCAGGTGGTCGGCGATGGCGGCGAAACGGGCGCGGTCGGCGGCCGTGAAGCGGATCGGATCTTCCTTCGCCATGCTCAGCGCCCCCGCGTCTCGACCAGGTTCATCGCCGACCTCAGCGCGATCGCGCAGATCGTCGCCGTCGGGTTGAAGCCCGAGGAGGTGACGAAGACCGAGCCGTCATAGACGTAAAGGTTCGGCACATCGTGCGCCCGGCCGTATTCGTCGACCACCGAGGTTTCGGGGTCCCGCCCCATCCGGGCGGTGCCCATCAGGTGCCAGCCGCAATCCCGCATCAGCTCCGTCGTCGTCATCTCGTAGGCGCCGGCCGCCTCCATCGCCTCCTTCGCGCGGGCGAGGTGGAAGGCGAGGAGCTTTTCCGTGTTCTCCGAATTGCGGTAGACGATCTTCGGCGCGGCGAAGCCGTCGCCATCGGTGAGCGAGCCATCCAGCACGACGCGGTTGGCCTCGTCCGGCAGGTCCTCGGCAATGATCCCCCATTCGAAGGACCGGCCGAACCGCTTCGCCGTCGTCTTGTGGAGGTTCGCGCCCCAGGCCTCCTCCAAGGGCTTGCCGCCATAGGCGGAGCGCATGCCGAGCGGCCCGCCCGTCGGCATCGCGTTCCACTTCGCGCCGCGCACGAAGCCCCGGTCGGCGTCGGTCTCGTAGAACTGGAGCGAATGGATCGCCTGCCCCGCCGGGCCGAGCCAGCTGTCGAGCGGCTCGTCGAAATAGCCGACCACCGCCGCGTAGGGGTGCATCATCAGGTTGCGCCCGACCATGCCGGAGCCGTTCGCGAGCCCGTCCGGGAACCGCGCGCTCGCCGAATTGAGGAGAAGTCGCGGCGTCCCCACGCCGTTGCAGCAGACGATCACCGCCTCCGCCGCCTGGAAATGGTCGACGCCGGCGCGGTCCCGCCAGAGGGCGCCGGTCGCCCGCCCGGCCCGGTCCGTCTCGATCCGGGCGACCCGGGCGCCGGTGACGAGGCGCGCCCCGGCCTTCAGCGCCGCCGGCCAGTGCGTCAGGTCGACCGAGGCCTTGGCCTGCTCCGGGCAGCCCTGCATGCAGGTGCCGCGCCGGGCGCACTGGCTGAGGCCCCGATAGGGCCGGGAGGGGATCGCCATCGGCGCCGGCCACCAGTGCCAGCCGAGCTTGTTCATCCCCTCCGCCGCCCGCCGCCCGATCCTTCCGATCGGAAAGGGCGGCAGCGGCGGCGAGGCCGTTTCGGGATAGGCGGGGTCTCCGGCGAGGCCCGAGACGCCCATCTCCGTGTCGATGGCGTCGTAGAAGGGCGCGAGATCCTCATAGGCGAAGGGCCAGTCGTCGGCGACGCCGTCGAGCGTCCGGACGCGGAAATCCGAAGGCATGAAGCGGTGCCAGTGCGCGGCGTAGATCACCGTGCTGCCGCCGACCGCCGCCAGCATCAGCGGGTTGACGTCGGACTCCTCCGTGTTCACCGGATAATCGTCCGGGCGGCCGCGCACATTGGGGTTCGGATGCCAGATCTTCTGGGAGGTCAGCTCCCAGTCCGGCGTGTGGCCGAAGAACTCGTCCGGCGAGACCCAGTCGCCCTGTTCGAGGCAGACGACCTTCATCCCCGCCTCGGCCAGAACCCGCGTCGCCACCGCGCCGGACGCCCCGGCCCCGATCACGAGGACGTCCGCCGCGCCCTCCGATTCCATGCCCGAACTCATCTCCGCCCGCCCGTCATCGCCACCTCATCGAACGGCCGCCTCCGGGCGAAACACCCCGCCCGGCCACGCATTCCCGGCTCCAGCATCGCGATCCCCGCGCCGTTGTCGAGGCGGCGGCCCCGCGACACGCCCGGCCCCGCCACCTAGCTCGCCAGCACGTTCCGGAACTGCCAGGGGTCGCTCTCGTCGATGTCCTCGGGGAATTGGTCCCAGCGGTCCTGGAGCGGCGTCCAGTCGGTGTAATGCGCCTCGACCGGGCCGAGATAGGGACGCTGCACTTCGAGGCAGCGGACATGGTCCATCTCGTCCGTCTCGACGATCCCGGCCTCGGGGTTCTCCAGCGCCCAGACCATCCCCGCCAGCACCGCCGAGGTGACCTGGAGCCCGGTCGCGTTCTGATGCGGCGCCAGATCCCGCGCGAGTTCGTTCGAAAGCCGCGAGCCGTACCAGAGCGCGTTCCGCTCGTGCCCGTAGAGGAGCACGCCCAACTCGTCGACGCCCTCGACGATCTCGTCCTCGGCGAGGATGTGGTGCCGGGTCTGCTGCCGGCCCGAGCCGAACATCTCGTGAAGGCTCAAGATCGCGTCGTCGCAGGGGTGATAGGCGTAATGGCAGGTCGGCCGGTACTCCGGCGCCGCGCCCGCGCCGACCGTGTAGTAGTCCGAGATCGAAATCGCCTCGTTATGGGTGACGATGAAGCCGAATTGCGGGCCCGGCGTCGGGCACCAGGTGTGGACGCGGGTGATCGCACCCGGCCGTTCGAGCCAGATCGCCGCCTGGCACCCCGCCGCGTGCCGATGTCCGTTCTCCGGAAACCAGGTCTCGTGCGTGCCCCAGCCGAGCTCGGCCGGCTGGAACCCTTCGGAGATGAACCCCTCCACCGACCAGGTGTTGACGAAGACGCCCCGCGCCCGCGGCACCCGGCGGGCCTGCGTGTCCCGCTCGGCGATGTGCACGCCCTTCACGCCGAGCCCCTGCATGAGCCGGGCCCAGCCCTCCCGGTCCTTCGGCGCCTCGACGCGCCGCCCGAGATCGCGCGCGAGGGTCAGAAGCGCCTCCTTCACGAACCAGCTCACCATGCCCGGGTTGGCGCCGCAGCAGCTGACCGCCGTGGTCCCGCCCGGATTGCGGGCCTTCTCGTCGCGCACCGCTTGCCGGAGCGCGTAGTTCGTCCGCGACGCGTTGTCCGGCGCGCCGAAATAGAACCCGGCCCAGGGCTCGACCACGGTGTCGAGGTAGAGAACCCCAAGCTCCCGCATGAACTTCATGATCTCGAGCGACGAGACGTCGACCGAAAGGTTCACGCAGAACCCGCGCCCTTCGGAGAACAGCTCCCCAAGCACCTCGCGGTAATTCGTCGGCGTCAGCCTGGTCTGGAGATGCCGCACCTGGTGCTGGCGCAGGAAGTTCGCCTTGGCGGGATCGGGCTCGATGACCGTCAGCTTCGAGGCGTCATAGTCGAGATGCCGTTCGATCAGCGGCAGCGCGCCCTTGCCGATCGACCCGAAGCCGATGATGACGACGGGCCCGTCGATTCGGCCGAAAACGGGATAGCTCTCTGTCATTCGTCACATCCCGTTTCGGCGGCCGATCGGGCCGGATATCGGACAAGGCGCGGATCGGGCCGCCCGGGCGCGCACCGGCCGAAGGCCGGCCGACCCCGCCTCCGCTGGGCAGGATAGCGGCCGCGGCGGCCGGTAGCGAGATCGCCGGGGCGAAAGGGTTCGCGGCGGGCCCGCGACGATCCGGGCGCCCGGCGGCCGCGCGCCGGCCGTCCGGACGCGCCGGCGCGCGGATCGGCTTCGGCGATCATCGCCGGGCGACGCCGGCGGCGGCGGCGTCCTGGTCCTGGCGGTCCCGCTCGCCGGCGGCCGGCGGCCGGCCCGCGGCGGCAGGGCCGCCCCGCCCCTCCGCGCGCTTCGGCGCGATCCTGAGGGCCCGCAGCGCGTTCAGGATCACGGCGACGTCGATCGCCTCCTGCAACAGGGCGCCTTCGACCGGGGTGAGGCGTCCGAACGCGGCGGCGATCATGCCCAGAACCGAAAGGCCGATCCCGGCGACGACGCTCTGGAGGGCGATCCGGCGCGACGCCCGCGCGATCTCGACGCCGACGCCGAGCCGGTCGATCCGGTCCACCAGCAGAACCACGTCGGCGGCTTCGGCGGAGGCCGCGGCGCCCCGCGCGCCCATGGCGACGCCGACATCCGCCGCCGCGAGCGCCGGCGCGTCGTTCACGCCGTCGCCCACCATGATCACCGGCCCGTTGCTGCGCTCGGCGCGCACAAGCAGAACCTTCTGGTCCGGCGTCAGGCCGGTCCGCAGGCCGTCGAGGCCGAGCCCCCTCGTCACATGCTCGGCCACATCCGCGCGGTCCCCCGTCGCAAGCAGGATGCGTCCGATCCCCTCGCGGCGAAGGCCTTCGAGCATGGCGCCGACGCCCGCGCGCAAGGGATCGGACATCACGAGGCGGCCCGCCATCCGCCCGTCCGCCGCCACAGCGACGACGACCGAACCGGCCGCGCGCGCTGCGACCGGCGCGGCCGCAAGCCCGAGCCGCCCTGCGACGAAGGTCTCGCCGCCGACGATCACGGCGCGGCCCTCGACGCGGCCCTCGACGCCGTCGCCGGGCTGCTCGAAGACGCCCTCGGGCGCGGACAGGCGAAGCCCCCGCGCCTTGGCGGCGGCGACCATCGCTTGAGCGACCGGGTGCTTGGAGGCCTGGTCGAGCGCGGCGGCGAGACGCAGGATCTCGTCCTCCGGCATGCCGTCCTCGCGCTCGATCGCCACGATCTGCGGGCGGCCGTCGGTCAGCGTGCCGGTCTTGTCGAGGATCAGCGTCCGGATCCGCGCCATCGTCTCGAGCGGTCCCGCGCCCTTGATCAGCACCCCGAAATGCGCGGCGCGCGACAGGCCGGCGACGAGCGCGACCGGCACGGCAAGAATCAGCGGACAGGGCGTGGCGACGACGAGCACGGCGA
>CALFYQ010000109.1 GCA_937952085.1 uncultured Paracoccaceae bacterium
TGCGGATCAAGGGCTTCTACCTCGCGGTGGCGACGCTGGCGGCGCAGTTCTTCCTCGTCTGGCTCTTCAACAAGGTGCCGTGGTTCTACAACAATTCGGCCACCGGCCAGATCAGCGCGCCGGAGCGGACGGTGTTCGGCGTGGCGGTCACCGGGCCGGAGAGCCCGGCCTGGGCGACTTATCTCTTCTGCCTCGTCTTCGTGTTCCTGCTGGCCTGGATGGCGCGGAACCTGACCCGCGGGCGGAACGGCCGGGAATGGATGGCGATCCGCGACATGGACATCGCCGCCGAGATCATCGGCGTGAACCCGCTGAAGGCGAAGCTGACGGCCTTCGCCGTCTCCTCCTTCTATGTCGGGATCGCCGGGGCGCTCTTCTTCGCGGTCTATCTCGGCGCGGCGGAAGTCGGCGAGGCCTTCGGCATCGAGAAGAGCTTCCTTGTCCTCTTCATGATCATCATCGGCGGGCTCGGCTCGATCTTCGGCAGCTTCGTCGGCGCGGCGTTCATGGTGCTGTTGCCGGTGCTGCTGAAGAACCTGCTGGTCGGCGCGCTCGGCTGGCCTTCGGACCTCGCGCAGCACCTTCAGCTCCTGATCGTCGGCGGCCTGATCGTCGGCTTCCTGATCCTGGAGCCGCACGGGCTGGCGCAGCTCTGGCGGATCGCCAAGGAAAAGCTTCGGCTCTGGCCGTTCCCGCATTAGGATCGACCCCATCAGAACCCCGCGGAACGGGGCGCAGACATCCACCCAGGGAGGAAACGCAGAAATGAGACTTGGAACGCTCTCCGCCGTTGCGGCGGCGGCGATGCTGGCGGCGGCGCCGGCCCTCGCCGACCTCGTGATCCCGACGCTGAACTACCGCACCGGGCCCTATGCGCCGAACGGCATTCCCTATGCCGACGGCTATTCCGACTACCTCAAGCTGGTGAACGCGCGCGATGGCGGCGTCGGCGGCGTTCCGCTGGTCGAGAAGGAATGCGAGACGGCCTACAACACCGAGAAGGGCGTCGAGTGCTATGAGGCGCTCAAGGCCGAGGGGCTGATCTTCATTCCGCAGTCCACCGGCATCACCTATCAGCTGATCCCCAAGGCGACGGCCGACGGCATCCCGGTCCACTCGGTCGGCTACGGCCGCACCTCGGCGGCGAACGGCAAGGTCTTCCAGTGGGTGTTCAACTATCCCGGCACCTACTGGGACGCGGCCTCGATCATCGTGAAATACGCGATGGACCAGTCCGGCGGCTCGCTCCAGGGCAAGAAGATCGCGTTGGTCTACCACAACAGCGCCTACGGCAAGGAGCCGATCCGGACGCTGGAGGACCTCTCCAAGAAGCACGGCTATGAGCTGACGCTGATCCCGGTCGACCATCCCGGCCAGGAGCAGAAGTCCCAGTGGCTGCAGATCCGCCGCGACCGGCCCGACTTCGTCTTCATGTGGGGCTGGGGCGTGATGAACTCGGTCGCCGTGCAGGAGGCCGCCAACATCCGCTTCCCGATGGATCGCTTCATCGGCGTCTGGTGGTCCGGCTCGGAGAACGACGTGCTGCCTTCGGGCGACGGCGCGGACGGCTACAAGGCGATCACCTGGCACTCGCCGGGCAAGGACTTCCCGATCTATGACGAGCTGAAGACCCACGTCTACGACAAGGGCCAGGCCTCCGGCGACGGCTCGCATTCGGGCGAGGTGCTCTACAACCGGGGCCTCTACGCCGCGATCACGACCGTCGAGGCGATCCGCAAGGCCCAGGAGATGCACGGGACGAAGGACATCACCCCGGCCATGATGCGGGACGGGATGGAGAACCTCGAGATCACCGCGGAGCGGTGGGCCGAACTCGGCTTCCCGAACTTCACCGCGCCGATCAAGATCTCCTGCGCCAACCACGGCGCGCCGGGCCTCGGCGCGATCCAGCAGTGGGACGCGAAGGCGAAGCAGTGGAAACTCGTCTCCGACTACTACGAGCCGGACCGGGACATCGTCGGGCCGCTGATCGAGGCGGACAGCGCCGCCTACGCCGCGGAGAACAACATCACCCCGCGCGACTGCAACTGACGCGAAGCGCCCCCGGCCCGGCGCGGGCCGGGGGACCCTCAACGACGAAAGACGGACCCCGATGCTCGACGGCGCCAAGACCGAAACGCTCCTCGACGTCTCGAACATCGAGGTGATCTACAACCACGTCATCCTCGTGCTCAAAGGCGTGTCGCTGGCGGTGCCGAAGGGCTGCGTGACCGCGCTTCTCGGCGGCAACGGCGCCGGCAAGACGACGACGCTGAAGGCGATCTCGAACCTCCTGCGCTCCGAGCGCGGCGAGGTCACCAAGGGCCGCATCCTCTACAAGGGCGATCCGATCGCCGAGTTGAACCCGTCGGAGCTGGTGCGCCGCGGGGTGATCCAGGTGATGGAAGGCCGCCACTGCTTCGAGCACCTGACGGTGGAGGAGAACCTTCTCACCGGCGCCTACACCCGCGCCAGCGCGAAGGAGACGGCGGAAGACCTCGAGATGGTCTACACCTATTTCCCGCGCCTGAAGGAGCGGCGGAAGAGCCAGGCCGGCTACACCTCGGGCGGCGAGCAGCAGATGTGCGCCATCGGCCGCGCGCTGATGAGCCGGCCGGAGATGATCCTGCTCGACGAGCCCTCGATGGGCCTCGCGCCGCAGCTCGTGGAGCAGATCTTCGAGATCGTGAAGCGGCTCAACGAGGAGCAGGGCGTGACCTTCCTCCTCGCCGAGCAGAACACCAACGTGGCGCTCCGTTACGCCCACTACGGCTATATTCTGGAGTCCGGCCGCGTGGTGATGGACGGCCCGGCCAGGGAGCTGCGGGAGAACCCGGACGTGAAGGAGTTCTACCTCGGCATGTCCGACAAGGGCCGCAAGAGCTTCCGCGACGTCCGCTCCTATCGCCGGCGGAAGCGCTGGCTGAGCTGAGGGCCGGGCGGCCCGGCCCAGAACAAGCAGACCCGATCCGACCAAGGCCCGCCATGACCCGCTTCTACGACAGCCTCGAAACCCGATCCGACGACGCGCGCGCGGCCGATCTGGCGCGGGATCTGCCGAAGCAGATCGCCCATGCGAAGGCGGTCGCGCCGGCGATGGCGCGTCTCCTGGCGGAGGTGGACCCGGCGGCGGTGACGGACCTTGCGGCGCTCGCGAAGCTGCCGGTGCTGCGGAAGTCGGCGCTGGTCGAGGCGCAGCGGGCCGATCCGCCCTTCGGCGGCTTCGCGCCGAAGCCCGGCTCGACGCGGCACATCTTTCAGTCTCCCGGCCCGATCTACGAGCCGGGCGGCGCGGCGAAGGACTGGTGGCGAATGGGCCGGGCGCTCCACGCCGCCGGCGTCGGGCTGGGCGACATCGTGCAGAACTGCTTCTCGTACCACCTCACGCCCGCCGGCATGATGTTCGAGAGCGCGGCGGCGGCGGTCGGCGCCTCCGTGGTTCCGGCCGGGACGGGGCAGACCGAATTGCAGGCGCAGGCGGCGGCGGCGATCGGTGTCACCGCCTATACCGGCACGCCGGACTATCTGAAGGTGATCCTCGACAAGGCGGCGGAGCTCGGGCTCGACCTCTCGCGGCTGACGAAGGCGCTGGTCGGGGGCGGCGCGCTTTTCCCCTCGCTCCGGGCGGAATACGCCGAGCGGGGGGTGACCTGCCTTCAAGGCTACGGCACCGCCGATCTCGGCTCCATCGCCTATGAGAGCCCCGGGCCGGACGGTGCGGTGGAGGGGATGCTGGTGGACGAGGGCGTGATCGTCGAGATCGTCACGCCCGGCACCGGCGACCCGGTGGCGGAGGGCGAGGTCGGCGAGGTGGTGGTGACGACCTTCAACCCGGATTACCCGCTGATCCGTTTCGCCACCGGCGACATGTCCGCCGTGCTGGCGGGCAAGAGCCCCTGCGGCCGCACCAACATGCGGATCAAGGGCTGGATGGGCCGGGCCGACCAGACGACGAAGATCAAGGGCATGTTCGTCCGCCCCGAGCAGGTGGCGGCGCTGGTGGCCCGGCACGCCGAGGTGGCGAAGGCCCGCGTGGTGGTGACCCGCGAAGGCGAGCAGGATGCGATGACGGTGCGGATCGAGAGCGCGGGCGGCGATGCGGCGGCCTATGCGGCGAGCGTCGAGGCGGTGCTGAAGCTCCGCGGCAGGGTCGAGGTCGTGGCGCCCGGCAGCCTGCCGAAGGACGGCAAGGTGATCGAGGACCTGCGGAAATACGACTGATTGGAGCGATGGGGCTTCCGCGCCATCGCGGAAGCCCGCGTTCTGCATCGGCCGCGCCAAGCGCAGAGGCGCGCGACCGCCCGTGAGCAGGAGCCGGCGCGGCCCGGGCCGGGAGGGATGAGGAGAGGCGCGACCTTGCTCCGCGCGCCGCGTGAGCAGGCTCTCGGCGACTCCGTTGTCCGAGCGCCCCGCTTGCGCGCCGGGCGGAACGCGGCCACACGGGGCGAATGAGGCTTCTGACCCGGCTGTTGAACGCGGCGCCGAGCGCGGCCGATCTTCTCTATCTCCTCCGGGCGCTGGCGACCCGGCCGGGGGATGTGCCCGGCATCCTGCGGCGCGAGGCGGCGAAGCGGCGGGCGCCGGCCGCGCCGGCCGAGGACGCGCTCGGCCTCGCGGCGCTGACCGCGGCCTGGGAGGCGGCGCTGGCGGCCGGCGTCTTTCCGGCGCCGCCGGGCGCGGGCGGGGCGCTGGAGGTGCGGGAGATCGGGGCGCGGCCGCTCGACCTCGTGACGGAGCTGCAGTCGGCCTCCGCGGTGCGCTGGATCGGCGTCGAGGCGGCGCCGGCCTTTCCGCCGCTCAGCCTCGAGGCGGCGCGGCTCGGTCTGCCGCAGGCGGCGCGCGACCCGGGTCCGGCGCGGGCGCGGCGGGCGGAATGGGCGGCCTCGGCGCCGGTCTCCGCGCCCCTTCGCGCCGCGTTGCTGGACCTCGCCGACGCGCCGATGGGGCGGGCATGAGGCGGCTTCTCGTCGTCAACGTCTTCTTCGCGCCGCGCTCCTATGGCGGCGCGACCGTGGTGGCGGAGACGCTGGCGCGGCTTGTGGCGGCCTCGGGCGAGTGGGCGGTCTCCGTGCTCTCCTTCTCGGATTACGGCGCGGACCCGGTCCCGGCGCTCTTCCGCACCCGTCTGCCGGGGGGGATCGACCACTGGACGATCAATGCCGCCGGCCCGCGGTCGCGGGACCGCTCCTTCGAGAGCGCCGAGATGACAGAGGCGATCGCCCGCGTCGTCGCCGAGGCGCGGCCCGACGCCGCGCATGTCCATTGCATTCCGGAGCTTGGGATCGGCGCGGTGGATGCGCTCCACGCGGCGGGCGCGCCGATCCTCCTCTCGACGCACGATTACTGGTGGCTCTGCGAGCGGGTCTTCCTGATGACCGGCCACGGGCGGCATTGCGGACAGGTGGAAATCAACCCATCCGTCTGCGCCCCCTGCGTCGAGAACGCCGGGACGCTGCCCTGGCGGCGGCGGCGGGCGCTGGAGACGCTGGGAAAGGCCGCGCTCCTCACCTATCCGAGCGAGGAGGCGCGGCTTCGCCACGAGGCCAACGGGGTTCCGCCGGAAAAGGGCGTGGTGCTGGCGAACGGGGTGATCCCGCCCGGCCCGGACTATCCGGCGCTGCGGGCGGCGCGAGCCTCCAAGCGGCTCCGCTTCGGCTATGTCGGCGGGCCGGGCGCGATCAAGGGCTGGAACCATGTCGAGCGGGCCTTTGCGGGGCTGGACCCGGAGACGGCGGAGCTGGTGCTGGCGGACGCCGCGACCAATGTCGGCGGAAGCTGGTGGGGGAGCTGGCCGTTCGGGCCGCTCGCCCGGCATGTGAGGGTGGTTCCGGGCTATGACGCGCGGAGCATCGACGAATTCTACGCCGGGCTCGACGCGCTCCTCTTCATCTCGGCCTGGCCGGAGACCTTCGGGTTGACGACGCGGGAGGCGGCGCTGCGGGGCGTCCATGTCGTCGCCACCGATTGCGGCGCCCCGGTCGCGCCGCTGACCGATGGGGAGACCGCCACGATCCTTCCCTTCGACGCCGGGGCGCGGGAGCTTGGGCGGGCGCTGAGGCGGCTCGTGGCGGAGGGGCTGCCGAAGCCCGGCCCGGCGGCGCTGGCGAAGCTCGGGGCGATCGCCACGCCCGAGGCGCAGGCGGCGGAGACGCTGGCGCTCCTGAGGCGCATCGCACCCGGATGAGGCGCGCCCGAGGCTCGGCAAAATCTGCGCAATCTCTCGGGGGAAGCCGCGCGCTCCGGGCCCGCGCCCGCCCGTTTCGCGCGCGAGAAGCGGCAGGGAGAGAAGGAGACATGCATGGCCGCCGCCGCCCTCGCCCGCCGCATCGACCCGGAGCCCGAGTTCGTCCATGATCCGCTGATGGACGCCGTGATCCTCGTCGCCGACGACGACCCGCATATCCGCGAGGTCATCCGCTTCGCGCTCGCCCGCGAGGGCTGGCGCGTCGTCGAGGCGGCGGACGGGGCGGAGGCGCTGGCGCGCTTCGCCGAGGCGAAGCCGGACCTCATGGTGCTCGATGTCGGCATGCCGGAGCAGGACGGGCTCGACGTCTGCCGGGAGATCCGGCGGACCAGCCGCGCGCCGATCCTCTTCCTCTCGGCGCGGGACGAGGAGATCGACCGCATCCTCGGGCTTGAGATCGGCGGCGACGACTATGTCGGCAAGCCGTTCTCGCCGCGGGAGCTGGTGGCGCGGGTGAAGGCGATCCTGAAGCGGGCCGCGCCGCCGGACCCGGAGGCCGAGGAGAGGCTGGCGCATGGCGACCTCCTCCTCCGTCCCGGCCCGCACGAGGCGGAGTTCGCGGGCGCGCCGCTGAAGCTCACCCCGCTCGAATTCGCGATGCTCGCCGCCCTCATCCGCAAGAAGGACCGGGTGGCGACGCGGGACGAGATCGCCGGCCTCGCCTATCGCGACAAGGTCCATGTCTCCGGCCGCACCATCGACAGCCATATCCGCAACCTGCGGATCAAGCTCGCCGAGGCGGGCTGCCCGAACGCGGTGGAGACGGTGCACGGGATCGGCTTCCGAATCGGATCGTGTCGCGCCGCCTGAGCCTCGCAAAGCGGCGACCGCCGATCCGGGCGATCGTCGTCCTCATGCTGCTGATCGCCGTGCTGACGCCGATGGCGGGCCTTTTCGTCTTCCGCGTCTTCGAGAACCAGTTGGTGCGGCGGACCGAGGGCGAACTGGTGGCGCAGGCGGCGGCGCTGGCCGCGGTGATGGCGCGGGAGGCGGCGGCGCTGCCGCGGACGGCGCTCGGCCCGCCGGTCCGGGGCCAGCGGGGCCTCGCGGCCTTCGCGCCCTCGGCGGCCGATCTCGACCTTGCGGACGATCTCCTGCCCCCGCGGCCGGATTCGGCGCCCGGCGAGGCGCGGCCGGGCTTCGCCGCGATCGGCGCGCGGCTCGCGCCGGTGATCGCCGAGACGGAGCGGAGGACGCTCGCCGGCATCCAGGCGCTCGACCCGTCCGGCGTGGTGCTGACGGGGCGGGAGGCGGGGCGCTCCCTCGCCGGGGTCGAGGAGGTGGCGGAGGCGCTCGAAGGGCGGCTCGCGGCGCGGCTCCGCGCGCGGGTGCGGGAGCGGCCGACGCCGCTCGTCTACGACGTCTCGAAGGGCGCGAACGTGCGGGTTCATGTCGCCTTCCCGGTGATCGAGCGGGGGCGGGTCGCGGGGGTGATCTACGCCGCGCGGACGCCGCAGCACGTGCTTCAGGTCGCCTGGGAGGAGCGGCGTTCGCTGGCGCTCGCGGCGGCGGCGACGCTGGCGGCGGTGCTCCTTCTCGGCTTCGTCGCCACGCGCGCCGTCACCCAGCCGATCCGGGCGCTGACGGAGCGGACGCGGCGCATCGCGGCCGGCGAGCGGGCGGCGATGCGGCCGCTCCGCTATCACGGCACGGCGGAGGTGGCGGAGCTTTCGGAGACGTTCCTTCGCACCGCGCGGCGGCTCCACGACCGCTCCGAAAGCCTCGCCGCCTTCGCCGCCCATGTGGCGCATGAGCTGAAATCGCCGCTGACGGCGATCCAGGGCGCGGCGGAGCTGGTGCGGGACGCCGAGGCGGACATGGCGCCCGAGACGCGCCGCGCCTTCCTCGACAACATCGTCGGCGACGCCGAGCGGATGGCGGCGCTGGTGCGGCGCCTCCTCGATCTCGCCCGCGCGGAGGCGGGGGCGGCGGAGCCCGGGGCGGCGACGGTGCGCGAGGCGGCGGCCGAGATCCCCGCGCCGGAGATCGACCTTTCGGGCGCCGTCGAGCGGCCGCTCGCGATGCCGCGGGAGAAGCTTTCGGCGGCGCTCGGCCAGCTTGCCGAGAACGCGGCGAAGGCGGGGGCGACGCGGCTGCGGATCGAGGCGCGGGCGGAGGGCGGGCGCGCCCGGCTCATCGTCTCCGACGACGGGCCGGGGGTCTCCGAGGCGAACCGGGCGAAGCTCTTCGATCCGTTCTTCACCACGCGGCGGGCCGAGGGCGGGACGGGGATGGGCCTGCCGATCGTCCGGGCGCTCCTCGAAGCGCATGAGGGGGCGATCCGGCTCCTGCCATCTGAGCGGGGGGCCGTCTTCGAGATTGAGCTGCCGGCGGCGCCGATTCAAGGTTGAATCCGAGGTCAAGCGGCTGACGTTCCAGCCATATCGGGAATCCGGAATGCGACGGCGGCCGAATGGTGGCGGCGCCGAGGCTTGAAATATCCTCCCCTGGAGGATAGGTTCCCGCCATGAGCCACGCCACCGACCCCGAACTTGCGAAACGCCTCCGCCGGGCCGCCGGGCATCTCACCGCCGTGGAGCGGATGGTGGCGGAGGGGCGCGGCTGCCTCGATGTCGCCCAGCAGCTTCAGGCGGTGATCCGCGCGCTGGAGACGACCAAGCGGGCGATGATCCTCCACCATATCGACCATCATCTCGGCACGGTCGAAGGCGCGGCGCCGGAGGCCGAGCGGGCGCGGATCGCGGAATTCCGCGAGATCGCGAAGTTCCTGTGACGGAGGCGCCGATGACCCGCTGCGAGTGCGACTTCCTGCCGAAGGACGGGGCGCGAAACGAGCGCCGGGTCTGGATCGTCGTGGCCGTGACGGCGGCGGTGATGGTGGTGGAGATCCTCGCGGGGCTCGCCTACGGCTCGATGGCGCTCCTCGCGGACGGCGTCCACATGGCGACCCATGCCGGGGCGCTGACCGTGGCGGGGCTCGCCTATCTCTTCGCCCGCCGGATGGCGCAGGACCCGCGGCTCGCCTTCGGCGCCGGCAAGGTCGGCGACCTCGCCGCCTTCGCCAACGCGGTGGCGCTCCTCGCGGTCGCCATTGGGCTCGCGGTGGAATCGGTCGGGCGGATGGTTGCGCCGCAGGAGATCCGGTTCGATGAGGCGATCCTCGTCGCGGCGATCGGGCTTCTGGTGAACCTCGTCTGCGCCTGGCTGCTGGCGCGGGGCGGGCATGAGCATGCGCACGGCCACGATCATGGGCATGGCCATCGGCACGACCACGCGCATGGCGCGGAGGACCGGAACCTCCGCGGCGCCTATCTCCATGTGCTGACCGACGCGCTGACCTCGATCCTCGCCATCGCGGCGCTGGTCGCGGGGCGCTGGCTCGGCTGGTTCTGGCTCGACGCGGCTGTGGGCCTGCTCGGCGGCGCGCTGATCGCGCACTGGTCGCTCGGCCTCATGCGGGATGCGGGCGCGGTGCTGCTCGACGCCGCGCCGAGGGATGGGACGGGCGAGAAGGTGCGCATCCGGCTCGAGGCGGAGGGCGCGCAGGTGGACGACCTCCATCTCTGGGCGGTGGGGCCCGGCCATCTCGCCCTGGTGGCGGAGATCAGCGCCGAGCGGCCGCGGCCGCCCGAGGTCTACAAGGCGGCGCTGCGGGGGCTGCCGCGGCTCTCCCACATCACCATCGAGGTGAACCGGGCGGCGGCCTAGCGCGAAACGCGGCCGGCCTGAACGGCCGACGATCGCCGCGGCGCCCAACCCGGCTCGGGCGGCGAGGCTGCTAGGGACGCTTCGGGTTCCGCGGGGCGGCGGCCGGCTTCGGGGCGGCGGCCGGGGCCGGCGGCGGGGCGTTTTCCGCCATCAGGCGCATCAGGCGGCTGCGGTCCCCGCCGTCGTCCGGCGTCGAGAGGGCGTCGGAGAGCGCCTCCAGCGAGGCGATGGAATGGGCGGCGCGGAAGCTGTCGACATGCGGAAGCATGGCGCGGACGCCGCGGGCCTTCGGCGCGAACCCTTCCCAGCGGAGGAGCGGGTTCAGCCAGATCAGCTTCCGGCAGGAGAGGTGGAGCCGCTCCATCTCGGCGGCGAGAAGGCCCGGATCGTCCCGGTCCAGCCCGTCGGTGATGAGGATGACGACGGCGCCGGTGGAGAGGACGCGGCGCGACCAGTCCCGGTTGAAGCGGTGGAGGCAGAGGCCGATGCGGGTGCCGCCCTCCCAATCCTCCGCCTCGTCGCCGGCGCGCTTCAGGGCGGCGTCCACGTCCCGCACCTTGAGGTGGCGTGTGATGTTGGTGAGCCGGGTGCCGAAGGTGAAGGAATGGACCGCCGCCCAGCCGGCGCCCTTGGCGTTCGCCGCGGCGTGGAGGAAGTGGAGCAGCATCCGCGAATAGCCGGACATCGAGCCCGAGATGTCGCAGAGCGCGACGAGGTTCGGCATCCGCTCCCGCCGGCGCTTCATCGCGAGGTCCCGGATCTCGCCGCCGGTGCGCATCGCGGCGCGGAGCGTGCGGCGGGGCGCGACCTTGAGGCCGAGATGCGAAAGCTCGGTGCGGCGGGAGGCGATGGGCCGGATCGGCAGTTTCAGCCGGGCGACGGCGCGAAGCGCCTCGCGCTGCTCGGCCAGCGTCATCTGCTCGAAATCCTGGTGCTTCAGCTTCTCGTCGGCGGAGAAGGTGAGCGAGGCGTCGATCTCGAACTCCTCCTTCTCGCCTTCGCCCTCGCCGCCCTCGCGCTCCGGCAGGTCGTCGATGAGGGACTCGGCCGCGCGCCGCTCCGCCGCCTGCGGCACGTGCTCCGCCTGGACGCCGCGAAGCTGCGGCATCAGGAGCGACATCATGTGCTCGAGGAATTGCGGATCCCGCCAGAAGAGCCGGAAGGTCTGCGCGAAGAGCTCCCGCTGGTCGGCCCGGTTCACGAAGCAGGCGTGGAGCGTCCAGAAGAAATCCTCGCGGGAGGAGAAACCGGCGGCCTCGACCGCGCGGATCGCGTCGATGATCCGGCCGGGGCCGACCGGCATTCCCGCCTTCCGCAGCGCGCGCCCGAAATGGACGATGTTGGCGGCGAGCTTGCCGTCCTCTGGGATCGGGAGATCGGCGAACTGGACCATCTAGCGAGCCTCGCCGGGGTTCGTGACGCCGGCCGCACCGGGGCGGCCGCAGCCCGACCTACGAGCCGCGCGCCCGGCCCGGCCCTCTTCGGCCCTCGCGTTCGCTCCCGCCCGACGGGCCGGGCGGGTCTCCGCCGGAGCCCCGCTGCTCCGGTCCGGGGCGACATCGGCATGTGCGGCGCGCAACGTCATCGGCTCACGCCGGTTCGAGCTTCGCCCTGGCGGCGTCGAGGATGCGTTTCGCCTCGGAGCCCTGCATCGCGGCGATGTCGTCCTGATATTTGAGGATCGCGCCGAGCGTGTCGGAGATGACCTGCGGCGAGAGGGCGACCGCGTCGAGCGCGACGAGGCATTTCGCCCAGTCGATCGTCTCGGCGACGCCGGGGCGCTTGAAGAGGTCCTCCGAGCGGAGCGCCTGCACGAAGGCGACGATCTCGCGCGACAGCGTCTCGGTCGCCTCCGGCGCGCGGGCGCGGAGGATCTCCATCTCCCGCGCGAAATTCGGATAGGCGACCCAGTGATAGAGGCAGCGGCGCTTCAGCGCGTCATGCACCTCGCGCGTGCGATTCGACGTGAGGATGACGATGGGGGGCTCGGGCGCCCGCACCGTGCCGAGCTCGGGGATCGTCACCTGGAAGTCGGAGAGGGCTTCGAGGAGGAAGGCCTCGAAAGGCTCGTCGGTCCGGTCGAGCTCGTCGATCAGGAGGATCGGCGCGCCGCCCGGCTGCGGCCGCATCGCCGCGAGGAGCGGGCGCTCGGTCAGATAGCGCTCGGAGAAGAGATCGGCGGTCAGCGTCTCCCGGTCGCGGTCGCCGGAGGCTTCGGCGGTGCGGATCGCCACCATCTGCGCCGCGAAGTTCCACTCGTAGACGGCGGAGGCGGCGTCGAGCCCTTCATAGCACTGGAGCCGGATCAGCCGCCGGCCCAGCCCGGCGGCGAGCGCCTTGGCGATTTCGGTCTTGCCTGTGCCGGGCTCGCCTTCGAGGAAGAGCGGCTTGCCGAGCTTCAGGGCGAGGAACGCGACCGTGCCGAGCGCCCGGTCGGAGACGTAGTTCGCCTCGGAGAGGAGCTTCTGCGTCGCCTCGATGGAGTCGGGAAGGGCCGTCATGTCGTCTCCTCTCAGGGGCGCTCAGAATGGATGCCGAGGAGGCGGGGATTTCAAGGGGCGCCTGGGTCGCGGCCCGACGCGGCCTAGGCCCGGTCGATCTCCGCCGCCACCATTTCCTGCAGCCGCCAGAGATAGCGGTCTCGGATGCCGAGCTCCTCGAGATGGGTGACGGTGTTGTGGAGGTATTCGGCGCAACTTCCCTTCGGGCCGACCGCGCGGGCGATGCGGCGGGCCTGGTCCGGCAGCGACAGGTGAAGCACGCCGCCCGCCCGGGGCGGGGCGCAGTAGAAGGCGAGGGCGCGGAAGGTCTCGCCGCCGCCCCGGAGCGTCACCCAGCGAATCCAGGGGATCGCCTCGCGAAAGCCCATCTCCCGGTCGAGAAGGCGGCGCATCCGGCCGCGCGGGTCGTCCTCCGGCATCCGGTAGGCGACGCCGCGGCAGGCGCCGCCCGGCGCGAGGGCGAGCATCAGGCCCGGCTCCTCCGGCGTCGCGCGCCATTCGTGCATGTCGAGGCAGAAGGCGCGCCGCCAGCCATGGGCGAGCGCGGAGCGTGTCTCCACATGCTCGAAGGCCGGGTTCCAGATCAGCGAGCCATAGGCGAAGATCCAGAACGGCGCGTCGCCCTTCCGGGCGACGAGGTCGTCCGCCAGAACCTCGTAATCCTCTTCCGTCATCGGCGTGTTGCGGCCCGAAGGCGGCAACTCCCCGACTTCCCGGAATACGCGGGCGACATGGGCTGCGGTGAGCGCGGGCGCGCGGGGCCGCGTTGAAAGCGGTTTCATCGGGGCGACATTCCGGGCCGCGGCCGGGGGCTGTCAAGCCGGGGGTGGGCGAGGCGCGCTTGACGAGCGCCGGCATCGGAGTGCGCCCTATCCATCCCTTCCCGGCCCGGGCGACCGGCCCGGGCCGCGCCTGTCCCTCCAAGCGGGCGGGCGCCTCCCGCTCGCCAGGAGCGGCTCAGGTCGAGGTCGGGGCGACGGCACAACGCGCCCATGCCGGACGGAGCAGGCGCCCACACAGGGGCGGGCGCCGCCCTAATCGCGTCGCTCGGACGTGGCGGGCGACAGGCCGGACCGGATCATCGACGCCGCCTGACGAGGCCGAACGCGGCGGGCGCCGGGCCCGGGGCGCCGGCGGAGCGGGCCTGCCCGCGGAGTCAGAGCAGGATCCAGCCGCCGACGCCGAGGAAGAGGAAGAAGCCGATCACGTCCGTCACCGTGGTGACGAAGGTGCCGGAAGCGAGGGCCGGGTCCGCGCCCAGCTTGTCGAGCGTGATCGGGATCAGGATGCCGGCGAGGCCGGCGACGAGGAGGTTGCCGATCATCGCGATGGCGAGGACGAGGCCGAGCATCGGGTCGCCGAACCAGGCGAGGCCGACGCCGGCGACGATCACCGCGAAGGCGAGGCCGTTGAGGAGCCCGACGACGGTTTCGCGGCCGATGACGCGCCACATGTTGGCGGCGGTGAGGTCGCGCGTCGCCAGCGCGCGAACGGCGACCGTAAGGGTCTGCGTGCCGGCGTTGCCGCCCATCGAGGCGACGATGGGCATGAGGACGGCGAGCGCGACATAGGCCTGGATCGAGGCCTCGAAGAGGTCGATCACGAGGCTGGCCAGGATCGCGGTGACGAGGTTCACCGCCAGCCAGGGGAAGCGGGAGCGGGTGATCTCCCACACCTTGTCGGAGAGGCTCTCGTCGCCGACGCCGCCGAGGCGGAGAAGGTCTTCCTCCGCCTCGTCGTCCATCGCCTCGACCGCGTCGTCGATGGTGATGACGCCGACGAGCCGGCCGTCCTCGTCCACGACCGGCGCGGAGACGAGGTGATACTGCGAGAAGAGATAGGCGACGTCGTCGCTCTCGAGCGTCGCCGGGATCGCGCGGAACTCCTCGTTCATGATCTCGGTGAGGGGGACGGGGCGCGAGGCGCCCATCAGCCGGCCGAGCGGGACGAGGCCGACCGGCTTCATCGCCGGGTCCACCATCACGATCTCGTAGAACGGGTCGGGCAACTCCTCCGCCGCGCGCATCGCGTCGATGGCGTCGCCCACGGTCCAGAATTGCGGGGCCTTCACCAGCTCCCGCTGCATCATGCGGCCGGCGGTGTATTCCGGGTAGGAGAGCGACTGCTCGACGATCACCCGGTCTTCGGCGTCGAGCGCGCCGAGGACCTTCTCCTTCGCCTCGCCCTCGAGATCCTCGACGAGGTAGACGACGTCGTCGGAGTTCAACTCCTTGACCGCCTCGGCGAGGACGGCCGGATCGACCAGCTCCAGCACCTCGTCGCGGACGCCCTCGTCCAGTTCCGAGAGCGCCTCGGCGTCGAGATCGGCGCCGACGATGGCGATGAGCTTGCCGCGATCCTCGCTGTCGAGCTGCTCGATCAGGTCGGCGAGGTCGGCGGCGTGAAGTTCGGCGACGGCGGCGCGGACCGCGACCGCGTCGTCTTCCGCAAGGGCGTCGCGGACCGTGGAGAAGATTTCGGGGTCGAGGCCGAGCGCCTCCTCCTCCTCCTCCGCTTCCGGCCGCTCCTCGACATCCGACATGCCGCGCCCCCGCCTCAGGCCGCGGCGGCGCGGGCGAGGTCCGCGAGCCTGACGACCGTGTTCCAGTTCCGCGCCGTCGCGGGCGCGCCGACCTTCCGGTCGAACCGCGCGGCGCGCCTTGAGCGGCCGAGGCCGTTCGGGCTGTGGAGATAGGCCGAACGCCCGGAGATTTCGAGCCGCTCGCCCGCCGCCGCAGGGCCGCGGAGGCGATCGGCGCGCGCCGGGCCTCCGGCGGGGCGCGGCGTCGCGCCGCGGAAGAGAAGGATCGAGGCCTCGTCCCCGCCCACCGGCGCCTCCTTCGGCGCGGCCCTCCGCGCGGGCCCCGGCCTAGCCGTTCGAGGCCGGCGGCGCCAGCCTCAGACGACCTCGATCCCGACCGGGGCGAGGCCGGCGAATTCGGCGCGGATGCGGTCTCCGGCCGCGGGATAGATGGTGCGGACGACGCTGCCGAGGGTGATGACGGCGCCGGCCTTCAGCCCGCCGGCGCCCGCCCGCGCCTCCGCCGCCCAGGCGAGGGCGGCAAGCGGATCGCCGAGGATCGCCTCGCCCCTGCCGAGCGGCCCCGCCTCGCCGTTGACGGCGAAGCGGCCTTCGAGGGCGCGAAGATCGCCGAGCGCGGCGGGCGCGGCCTCGGCCCCAAGGACGCAGCCCATCGAGAAGAAATCGTCGGCGATCAGGGTCTCGGTGGCGCAGGCGCGGAAATCCGCGAAGCGCTCCTCGACGATCTCGACCGAGCACATCACGGCGGCGACGGCGCCGGCCGCGTTCCCGCCGGGCGCGAGGTCCGCGCCGAGCCGCACGGCGAGCTCGCATTCGAGGCCGAGGCGGCGATAGTCGGCGGCGCGGAGCGTCGCGCCGCCCCGCCGGATCTGGCCGGTGAACAGCGTGCCGAGGCAGGGATGATCGACGCCGAGATAGTCCTGCATCACCTTGGAGGTGCAGCCGATCTTCCAGCCGAAGGGCGCGCCGAGCCGGGGCGCGAGGCGGGCGCGAAGGAGGTCCTGCGCCGCATAGGCCTCGGCGACGCTCTGCGGGCGGATCGCCGCGGGCAGGTCGTCGAGCGGCGGGGCGACGCCGTTCTCGCGGAGGCGGAGATCGGCGAGAAGGGCGGCGGCCGCTTCGGCGCGGCTCACGCCGCGGCCCCGACGAGCGGCCGCTCCCGGATTGGCAGGTGGACGAGGGCGGAGAAGGCGCCGACGGCGACGCCGATCCACCAGACCGCCTCGTAGCCGCCATAGGCGTCATACATCGCACCGCCGAGCCAGACCCCGGTGAAGCCGCCGATCTGGTGGCTGAGGAACACGACGCCGTAGAGCGTGCCCATGTAGCGGATGCCGTAGATCTGCGCGATCAGCCCCGCCGTCAGCGGCACGGTGGCGAGCCAGAGGGCGCCCATCGAGAGCGAGAAGAGGAGGACCGTCGCCGGGGTGATCGGCGCCAGGATGAAGAGGGCCGAGACGAGGGTGCGGCCGGTGTAGATGGACGCGAGGAGATATTTCTTCGGCAGGGTCTGGCCGAGCTTTCCGGCCAGGAGGGTGCCGCC
>CALFYQ010000110.1 GCA_937952085.1 uncultured Paracoccaceae bacterium
CGCCTCGATCCTGAACGGCGCGACGGCGTTCTTCGGCATTGTCGTCGCCGCGGCGCTGCTGCACGACGAGCAGCTGAGCGGCCGCAGGGTCGCCGGCGTCCTCCTCGGGATCGCCGGCGTCGCCGTCATCGTCGGGCCGGAGGCGCTGACCGGGTTCGACCCGCGGGCGCTCGGCCAGCTCGCCTTCCTCGGCGCGGCTTTCGCCTACGCCCTCGCCGGCGTCTGGGCGAAGACGCGGCTCGGCGGTTTCCCGCCGGCCGTCTCCGCCGCCGGCATGCTGACCGGCTCATCGCTCCTGATGCCGCCGCTCGCCTTTTACGCCGAAGGGGCGCCGCATCTTCCGGCGCTCCCTCTCACCTAGGCCGCGCTTCTCTACATCTCGGTCCTCGGCACGGCGGGCGCGTTCCTGCTCTACTACCGGATCCTCGCCGCCGCGGGCTCGGGCAACCTGATGCTCGTCACCATCGTGATGCCGCCGATCTCGGTCGCGCTCGGCGCGCTCGTGCTCGGCGAGCGGCTGCCGCCGGCGGTGTTCCTTGGGGCCGCGCTGATCCTTGTCGGCCTCGCGGTGATCGACGGTCGGGCGTTCCGGCTTCTTGCGAGGCGGCGCCTCGGGGCGTAAAGCGGGGCCGCCCCAAAGGAGACCCTTGTCATGGCCTTCCTCGCCGACTCCCTCGCCCGCGTGAAGCCCTCGGCGACCATCGCCGTCTCGACCAAGGCGCGGGAGCTGAAAGCGGCCGGCATGGACGTGATCGGCCTCGGCGCCGGCGAGCCGGATTTCGACACGCCCGAGAACATCCGCGAGGCCGCCAAGCGCGCCATCGATGAGGGTAAGACCCGTTACACCGCGGTGGACGGCATCCCCGAGCTGAAGACGGCGATCTCCGCCAAGTTCAAGCGGGAGAACGGGCTCGACTACAAACCCTCGCAGATCACCGTCGGCACAGGCGGCAAGCAGATCCTCTTCAACGCGCTGATGGCGACGCTGAACCCCGGCGACGAGGTGGTGATCCCGGCGCCCTACTGGGTCAGCTACCCGGACATGGTGCTGCTCTGCGGCGGCACGCCGGTGCCGATCGTCGCGGGCATCGAATCGAGCTTCAAGATCACCCCGGCGCAGCTCGAGGCCGCGATCACGCCGAAGACGAAGTGGCTGATCTTCAACTCCCCCTCGAACCCGACCGGCGCCGGCTACACCGCCGAGGAGGTCAAGGGCCTTACCGACGTGCTGATGCGGCACCCGCATGTCTGGGTCATGACCGACGACATGTACGAGCATCTGGCCTACGAGCCCTTCAAGTTCGCCACCATCGTCGAGGTGGAGCCGGCGCTCTATGACCGGACGCTGACCTGCAACGGCGTCTCCAAGGCCTATGCGATGACCGGCTGGCGCATCGGCTACGCCGGCGGGCCGGAGAAGCTCATCAAGGCGATGGCGAACATCCAGTCGCAATCCACGTCCAACCCCTGCTCGGTGAGCCAGTGGGCGGCGGTCGAGGCGCTGAACGGGCCGCAGGATTACATCCCCTGGAGCCGGGAGCGGTTCCGCGCGCGGCGCGATCTCGTCGTCTCGATGCTGAACCAGGCGACCGGCCTCCAGTGCCCGACGCCGGAGGGCGCGTTCTACGTCTATCCTTCCATCGCCGGGATGATCGGCAAGACCGCCCCCTCCGGCAAGGTGATCGCGACGGACGAAGAATTCGCTTCCGAGCTTCTGGAGGCGGAGGGCGTCGCCGTGGTGTTCGGCGCGGCCTTCGGCGTCTCGCCCTGCTTCCGGATCTCCTACGCCACCTCCGACGAGGAGCTGGAGGAAGCCTGCCGGCGCATCCAGCGGTTCTGCGGCTCGCTGAAGTGACGGTTGCGCTCGCGGAGGCCAAGGCGGCCCTCCGCCAGGAGGCCGCACGCCGCCGCGACGCGGCGAAGGACCCGGCGCGCGACCGCGCCGCCTGCGAGCGGCTGCTCTCCGCGCTCGGCGACCAGGCGGGCCGCGTCGTCTCCGGGTTCCTGCCGATCCGCTCGGAGATCGACCCGCGGCCAGCGATGAAGGCGCTCCACGCGGCGGGTGCGCGGCTCTGCGTTCCCGTGGTGATGGCGAAGGCCGCCCCGCTCGCCTTCCGCGAATGGACGCCGGGCGGTGCGTTGACTCGCGGGAATTTCGATGTCGAAATTCCCGCGGAAGGAGAGTGGCTGACGCCGGAGACGCTGATCGTTCCGCTCCTCGCATGGGACCGGCGCGGCCGCCGGCTCGGTTATGGCGGCGGCTTCTACGACCTTACGCTGGCGCGCCTCCGGGCGACGGGGCCGGTCAGCGCCGTCGGCTTCGCCTTCGCCGCACAGGAGACGCAAGCCGTGCCGGCGGCGGAAACCGACGCGCCGCTCGACAGGATTGTGACTGAACTCGAAGTACTGGAGATAGTTCATTGAATCTCCTGTTTCTCGGAGATCTCGTCGGGCGCGCAGGCCGGGAGGCGGCGATCGCCGCCCTGCCCGGGCTGCGCGCGCGGCTGAAGCTCGATTTCGTCGTGGCGAACGCCGAGAACGCCGCGGCCGGCTTCGGCCTCACCCCGAAGATCGCGGAGGAGCTCTTCGCCGCCGGGGCCGATTGCATCACGCTCGGCGACCATGCCTTCGACCAGAAGGAGATGCTCTCCTATGTCGAGCAGGAAAAGCGCATCCTCCGCCCGCTGAACTTCGCCAAGGTCGCGCCCGGCGCCGGCGTGCGGCTTTTCGAGGCGACTAGGGGCCGGCGGGTCGCCGTCGCCGTCGCGCTCGGCCGCGTCTTTATGAACCGACCCTTCGACGACCCGTTCTCCGCCTTCGACGCCGCGCTGAAACCCTATGCGCTCGGCGCCGGGGCCGATGCGGTGATCGCCGAGATCCACGCCGAGGCGACCTCGGAGAAGATGGCGATGGGCTGGTGGCTCGACGGCCGCGCCTCCCTCGTCGTCGGCACCCATACCCATGTGCCGACCTCAGACGCGATGATCCTGCCGAAGGGAACGGCCTATCTCACCGACGCCGGCATGTGCGGCGACTATAGGAGCGTCATCGGCATGGAGCCGGAGGAGCCGCTCCGCCGCTTCGTCGCCGGCATGCCCTCGGGGCGGTTCTCGCCGGCCGAAGGCGAGGCCACCGTCTCCGGCGTCTTCGTCGAGACCGGGCCGAACGGCCGCGCGGCGCGGGTCGAGGCGGTGCGCCTAGGCGGCCGGCTTTCGCCATCGGAGCCCGTGCCGGCGGCTTGATCGCCGGGCCGGCCCACCTATCCTGAATCCGTCGCACATCCGGAGCGCCGCCGCGTGACCCTCTTTGGCCCAGAGTATCTGCCGGCGATCCTCACCGTGGCGGTGATCGCGCTCATGTTCGCGCTCTTTGTCTCCGAGCTCTATCCGCCTGACGTGGTGGCGATCGCCGGCGTCGCAGTGCTTCTCGGGCTCGGCGTGCTGGAGCTGAAGGACGTGCTCGGCGCCCTCGCCAACCCGGCCCCGCTCGCCATCGCGGCGATGTTCGTCATCTCCGGCGCGCTTGTCCGAACCGGCGTGCTCGGCGCGGTGACCCATGCCCTGACCGGCCATGCGGAGGAACGTCCGATCGCGACGACGCTGACGCTCGGCCTCTTCGTCATCGCCGTCTCCGGGTTCGTGAACAACACGCCGCTCGTCCTCGTCTTCATCCCCATCGCCAGCCAGCTTGCCGCGCGGATCGGCGTCTCGCCCTCCAAGCTGATGATACCGCTCTCCTATTGCGCGATCCTCGGCGGCGTCACCACGCTGATCGGAACCTCGACCAACCTTCTCGTCAACGGCGTCGCGCAGCGCGAGGGGCTTGCGCCCTTCGGGCTCTTCGAGGTGACGCCGGTGGCGGTGGTGCTCGCCCTCGCGGGGTTCGGCTTCATGGCGCTGACGGCGCCGCGGCTCCTGCCCGACCGCGCGGCGATGGCGGCTTTCCTCGCGCATCGGCGGAGCGCGAAGTTCATGACCCAGGTGGCGGTCACCGAAGGCTCCCCGCTCGTCGGCGCGAACCCGTTGACGGCCGACGCCTTCCGCCGGCCCGGCATGCGGGTGATGGATGTGATCCGCGGCGATCTCTCGCTCCGGCGGGATTTCGAGGCGGTGCGGCTGGAGCCGGGCGACATCGTGGTGATCCGAACCGGCATGGCCGAACTTCTGACGCTCCGGCAGGACCGGAAGATCGCCATGGTGGACGAGATCGCCTCGGCCGAGACGATGACGGTCGAGGCGCTGATCGGGCCGGACTGCACGCTGGTCGGCCGCTCGCTCGGCCGGCTGCGGCTCCGCCGGCGCTACGGCGTCTATCCGCTGGCGGTGCATCGCCGCTCGGAGCGGGTGCGCCAGAAGCTCGACGACGTGGACGTGCGGGTGGGCGACACGCTTCTCCTCGAAGGCGCGCCGGCGGACCTTCAGCGCCTCGCCGAGGACGTGAACCTCGTCGATCTCAACCGGCCGACCGCGCGCCCCTACCGGCGCGACCGGGCGCCTATCGTCCTGGCGGTGCTCGGCGTCGTGGTGGTCGGCTCCGCGCTCGGCCTCGTGCCGATCGAGGTGGCGGCGATCCTCGGCGTCGCGGTGGTGCTCCTCTCCCGCTCCATCGACGCCGACGAGGCCTTCTCGGTGGTGGACGGGCGGCTTCTGGTGCTGATCTTCTCGATGCTGGTCGTCGGCGGCGCGCTGCAGAAATCCGGCGCGGCGCAGATGGCGGCGGACGCCATCGCGCCGTTTCTGGCCGGGGCGCCGCGCTGGGTGGCGCTCCTCTGCGTCTTCGCGCTGGCGAGCTTCCTCACCGAGATCGTCACCAACAACGCGGTGGCGGTGCTGGTGACGCCGGTGGCGATCTCCCTCGCGCACAATATCGGCGCGGACCCGCGGCCCTTCGTCGTCGCGGTGATGATCGCCGCGAGCATGAGCTTCGCAACCCCGATCGGCTACCAGACCAACACCATGGTCTATGGCCCCGGCGGCTATCGCTTCACCGACTTCATGCGGCTCGGCGTGCCGATGAACATCGGCCTCAGCCTGCTCGCGACCTTCCTCATCCCCCTTTTCTGGCCCCTGTGACGTAGCTATAAGCCCGCCGGAAACGGAACATCGGGGACTTCATGGCCGGCCATTCCAAATGGGCGAACATCCAGCATCGCAAGGGGCGGCAGGATGCGGCGCGCTCCAAGCTCTTCTCCAAGCTGGCGAAGGAAATCACGGTCGCGGCCAAGATGGGCGACCCTGACCCGGACAAGAACCCGCGCCTCCGCCTCGCCGTGAAGGAGGCGAAGTCCAACTCCATGCCGAAGGACGTGATCGAACGCGCGATCAAGAAGTCCCAGGGCGGCGACGAGGACAGCTACGCCGAGATCCGCTACGAGGGCTACGGCCCGGGCGGCGTCGCCGTCATCGTCGAGGCGCTGACGGACAATCGTAACCGCACCGCCTCCAATGTCCGCTCCACCTTCGGCAAGAACGGCGGCAACCTCGCCGAGACCGGCGCCGTCTCCTTCATGTTCGACCGCAAGGGCCAGATCCTCTACGCCGCCGATGCCGGCTCGGAGGACGAGGTTCTGGAGGCGGCGCTCGAAGCCGGCGCCGAGGATGTCGAGAGCGGCGCGGACGGCCACATCATCTTCACCGATCCGGGCGATCTCGCCGAGGTCGCCGGCGCGCTCGAGGCGCGGCTCGGCGAGGCCGAAAGCGCCAAGCTGATCTGGAAGCCGCAGACGCTGACCCCGCTCGACGAGGACGCCGGCGGCGCGCTCTTCAAGTTGATCGCCGCGCTCGAGGACGATGACGACGTTCAGACCGTCACCGCAAACTTTGACGTGTCGGACGAGGTGATGGAGCGCCTGGCCGGGTGAGCGCCGAGATCGAATTTCGTGCCTTCCCAACGCTTTCCGGCGCGGAGCTACATGATCTTCTGAAGCTCCGTTTCGATGTCTTCGTGATGGAGCAGCAGAGCCTGTATCCCGAGATCGACGGGAAGGACCCGGTCTCCCTCCATGCCCTCGCGCGCGAGGGTGAGGAGATCGTCGGCACGCTGCGGCTGACCGGGCTCGAGGGTTCGGGCGAGGTCAATCTCGGCCGCATCGCGCTCCGCGCGGACCGGCGGCGCGACGGGCTCGGCGGGCGGATGATCCGCGCCGCGCTCGCTCGCGCGGCGGAGGCGGCGCCGGGGCGCCGGCTCGGCATCGAGGCGCAGGCGCATCTCCAGCCCTATTACGAGCGGTTCGGCTTCGAGCGCGTCTCGGACGAATACATGGACGGCGGCATCCCGCATGTGGACATGGCGCTGACCCTGCCGGCGACCTGATGGAGACGGCGCGCGATCTCGTCGAGGCGCTCGGCCTCCAGCCCCACCCCGAGGGCGGCTGGTATCGAGAGACCTGGCGCGCGCCCGCCGCGGCGGGCGAACGGGCCGCGGGCACCGCGATCTACTACCTCCTCGAAGCGCACCAGTATTCGCACTGGCACCGGGTGGACGCGGCGGAGATCTGGCTCTGGCACTTCGGCGCGCCGTTGGCGCTGACCGTCTCGCCGGACGGGTCGGACGCCGAGGCGCAGATCCTTGGGGCGGAGATCGCCGCCGGGCAGAAGCCGCAACTCGTCGTGCCGAAGGGCGCCTGGCAGACCGCGGCCTCGCTCGGGCGGTTCACGCTCGTCTCCTGCGTCGTCGCCCCCGGGTTCGAGTTCTCGGGTTTCGAGATGGCCCCGCCGGACTGGCGGCCCCTGCCCAGGCGGAGCGAAAATTGAGCGACCCGCGTCTTTACCTCGTCACTCCGCGGCTTTCCGAGGGCGCGACCTTCGCGCCGCTCCTCGAGGCGGCGCTGACCGCCGCGCCGGTCGCCTGCGTGCGGCTGCGCTGCGCCGACGGCGAGGAAGCGACGGCGCGGGCGGTGGCGGGCCCGCTTCGCGAGATCTGCGCGGCGCGGGACGTGGCGCTGGTGCTGACCGGCCACCCGGAACTCGTCAAGCAGCTGAAACTCGACGGCGTGCATCTTCCGGGCCCGAAGCTCGCCGTCGCCGAGGCGCGGAAATTGCTCGGCCCGGACGCCATCGTCGGCGCCTGGGCCGGCGTTTCGAAACACGCGGCGATGAACGCGGCGGAGGCCGGGGCGGATTACGTCGCCTTCGGCCCGGTGGCGGCGGCGGAACTGCCCGAACTCCTCGAATGGTGGGACGAGGCGATCGTCACCCCCTCGGTCACCGAGGGCGGCGTCGACGCCGCGGCGATCGACCGGCTGATCGGCGTCTCCGACTATTTCGCGGCGGACGAGGCGGTCTGGTCGCACCCAGAGGGCCCCGCCGCGGGGCTCCACGCCCTCGCCTCGCGGTTCGGCTGAGCCGGCTCAGAAGAAGAAGGACTCGGCTTCAAGCTCGGCGACGGAAACGCCGACGAGGCGGAGCGTGCCGGCGCCGCCGAGAAGGGCGAAGTCGATCACTGCATCGCCGCCGGCCTCCGAGAGCGCCGGCGCGAGATCGTCGAACCCGTCGAGATCGTAGGCGCGGAGGACGATCCGGTCGAATCCGGGCCGGAAGTCCCGCGCCACGTCGTCGCCGGCGTTGAGGGTGAAGACGAAGCGGTCCGGCCCCGCCCCGCCGATCAGCCGGTCGTCGCCCGCGCCGCCCGAAATCCGGTCGGCGCCCACGCCGCCGCGGAGGACATCGCCCGCCGTTCCGCCGAAGAGCTTGTCGTCCCCCGCCCCGCCGACCAGCGTGTCCCGCCCGGCGCCGCCGAAGATCCGGTCGTCGCCATCGCCGGCGCCGGCGCCGAAGCGGAGCCGGAATAGCGCGCCGGTGAGCGAGACGGCGTAGAATTCGCCATCCGGCCCGGTGGCGAAGGCGGCGACGAGCGTGGGAATGTCGCCCCGTATCTGCACGCTCCGCTCCTCCGCGCCGAAGGCGGCGGCGCCCTGTGTCCGCAGCGTGAAGAACGCGCCCGAGACGAAATCCGCGAAGGCGTAGGCGCCGGCGAGCCCGCCGCCCTCGGGGACGAAGGCGCCGCCGGTGATGGAGCGGCCGGTATCCCGGTCATAGTCGAAGATCGGGTCGGTGACCGGGCCGAAGCTCTCGCCGCCCTCGAAGGGCAGGAAGCCCTCCCGCACGTCCCAGCCGAAATTCAGCCCGCCGGGGACGCCGGCCCGGTGGATGTCGACCTCCTCGCGCTGCCCCTGCCCGACATCGCCGATCAGAAGATCGCCATTCGACGGATCGAACGCGAAGCGGAACGGGTTACGGAGCCCGAAATCCCAGACCTCCGGCGCGCCGCCGCCATTGGCGAAGGGATTGTCGGCGGGGATCGCATAGTTCTTCGCCGCGTTGTTCGGGAACCCGTCCCGGTCCACGTCGATCCGGAGGATGTTGCCGAGAAGGTCCGACGGGTCCTGCCCGGTCTCGTTCGGGTCGCCCCCGCCGCCGCCATCGCCGACCGAGATGTAGAGAAGGCCGTCCGGCCCGAAGGCGACCGTGCCGCCATTGTGGTTCGTGAAGTCGCGGTGCGGGATGGTGATGATCGTGCGGCCGCTGTCCGGGTCCGCCAGGGCGCCGGCGCCGCGGCGGAACTCCACGATCTCCACGTCATTGTCGGCGTTGACGAGGTGGAGGAAGAAGCGGCCGTTCCGCTCGTAATCCGGGTGGAAGGCGAGGCCGAGAAGGCCCTGCTCGCCGCCGTCGGCGAGTGTTCCATCCGGCAGCGTCAGGAACGGGCCGGAGGCGCCGGTTTCCGGGTCGAAGCGGCGGATCTCCCCCGCTTGCGAGACGAGATAGAAAAAGCGGTCGTCACCCGGCGCCGTGGCGGCGAAGAGGAGCCGCTCCATCCCGGTCTCGATGGCGGTGGACTGGATCGCGGCGCGGGCGCCAGACGGGTCCGTCCGGTCAAAGCCGAAGAGCCGGTCGCCGCCGGCGCCGCCGCGGAGCACGTCGCGGCCCTCGCCGCCGAAGATGCGGTCGGCCGCCGCCCCGCCCCGCAGACGGTCCGCATCGAAAGTGCCCAGAATCCGCGCCATCGCCTTCGCCTCGCCGCCGCGCCGGCCCGCACCTTAGCGCCCCGCCCTCGCGCGGCGGTTGCGGAATCTCACGCGGCGGGGAAGGCGCTCCGCACCGCCGCCTCGCAATGGGCGGTCAGCTTCTTCCGGTCCGGCCAGTCCCGCGCCTGAAGGGGCTCGTGGAAGACGACCTCCACCCGGCCCCTCCGGGAACGGGTCGCCACGGTCCAGACATGGCCCTCGAAGGGCATCGAGCCCCACCAGCCGTAGAAGTTGACCGGCAGGCCCGCTTTCGGATCCGGCCGGTAGACGAGGCTGACGGGCTGCACCATGGCCGTCTCGTGCACGCCCTCGATGAAGAGGACCGACATCAGCGTGGACTTGAACGGCAGGACGCGGAGCCCGTCTGTGCTCGTCCCCTCCGGGAAGAGGCAGAGAAGCTCGCCCGCCTCGATCCGGCCGAACAGCTCCTGCTGCTGTTTCTTCGACTCCGAGCGCTTGCGCTCGATGAACACCGTCTCGCAGAGCGCCGCGACCGGGCCGACGCCCGGCCAGTCCCTCACCTCGGCCTTCGAGACGAAGTTGATCCGGGTGACGCAGCGGAGCGCGAGGATATCGGCCCAGGAGGCGTGATTGGCGACCAGCACGCCGCCGGCGATGGGCCGCCCGCGCACCACCGGCTTCAACCCGAAGAGAAAGAGCATGATCCGCGACCAGAGCCGCGCCACGCGGTAGTGGAACTTCACCCAGCGGCCGAAGAGGCGCTGCGCGCCCTTGCCGAGCGCGAAGAGGCCGAGGAGCACGGCCGTCACCGCCAGCGCGACGCCGATGCGGAGCCCGCCGCGAATCTTCTGCGGCAGGGACGCCGGCGGCAGCGCCGGCGGCTCCGCTTCCTTCCAGGTCATCGACATCGCGCCGTCAGCCAAGGATCCGGTCCGTCGCGCCGCGGGACTCGCGCTGATAGAACTCGCGGTAGCGGTCCACCATCCGCGCGGTGTCCATCAGCAGGCAGACGTCCACCGTGTTGAAGGCCGTGTCCACATAGGCCCCGTCGCCGACGAAGCCGCCGAGCCGGAGATAGGCCTTGATGAGGGTCGGTATCTGCCGCATCGCCTCGGCGCGGACGATCTCGTCAGGCGGGATCACGTTCATCGGCACGAAGAATTCCGGGCGGGTGCGGACCCGGAGATCCTCCGGCGCGAGATGGTTCCAGTAGAGATAGGAAAGCGGCAGCGCCAGTTTCGCCGGGTCGTTCCCGTGGAAGCTGGCGACGCCGAACATGATCTCGATCTTGTGGTCGGTCACGTATTTGCCGAGCCCGGTCCAGAGCAGGTGCATC
Source organism: uncultured Paracoccaceae bacterium (assembly GCA_937952085.1). Taxonomy (GTDB): domain Bacteria; phylum Pseudomonadota; class Alphaproteobacteria; order Rhodobacterales; family Rhodobacteraceae; genus Pikeienuella. The sequence continues at coordinate 10,323 of CALFYQ010000110.1, forward strand.
GCCGCCCCGCCCCGGTATTCCGGCCCGACGCAGGAGCGGCCGAGCTCCACCGTCTCCCGCGGATATTCCTTGATCTTGGTGAGGTCGTATTCGGATTCGCCATAGAAGCCGCAGCCCTGCCTGGCCACCGCGCCGCGCAGCAGCCGGTAGACGCCGGCGACCCGGTCGAGCGGATCCTCCGGCCGGGCCTCGTTGTCGATCAGCAGCATGTGGTCAAAATAGGGGTCGAAATCGTCGCGCTCGCGCCGGAGCGGCGCGTCCTCCGGGCGCGGGGTCGCGCCCATTTCCTCGACGAAGACGCGGTACCGCAGGCGTTGCGCGGCGGCGACGTCTTCCTCGCTTTCCGCCAGCCTGACGGTGAACCGCCCCGCCTCGATCCGCACGCGCTGCGTTCTCCCTGTTGCGGGGCCGGCAGGCCCCGCCGCGGCGCGGACATTAGGCGAGGCGCCCGTCTGGCGCAACTCGCGGCCCGCGAACGGTCCGTTAACCATTGCGGCGATCCCTTGAGCTAGGTTCGATCCCGGGGCGTCACTCGGTATCGGGCTCGATCAGTTCGAGGTCGGCCGCGTCGCCGGAAAGGACAAGTTTGCCCGCATGTTCGAAGTTCACCGTGATCCGACCGCCGATCGAAGACTGCACCTGCCCGAGGCCCCAATCGGGCTGGGCGCGGGCGCGCACCAGCGCGCCGGGTTCGAAGAGATGAGCGGGCATCGGCGGGTCTCCTTCCGGGGTATGCGATGACGGACGCAACCCGTCTCGCCGGGCTCGTCGCCTCCCGGATCTGTCACGATCTGATAAGCCCTGTCGGCGCCGTCGGCAACGGACTGGAGCTGATGCGCGCCGCGCCGGGCGACGAGGAGGCGCTGGCGCTGGTCGAGGAAAGCGCCGCGGCGGCGACGGATTCGCTGAAATTCCTCCGCCTCGCCTTCGGCGCGCGGGACCCGGCGGAGCGGGTCGGCCGGGCCGAGCTCTCTGCGGCGTCGAGCGGCTGGTTCGTGCGCCGCAAGTTCGGGCTCGACTGGCGGAACGCGCCGGACGACGCGCCGATGCGGCTGGCGCAGCCGCTCCTCCTCCTCGCAATCGCCGCGGCTTCGACGGCGCCGCGGGGCGGCCGGCTCTCGGTCGAGCGGGCGACGGCGGAGCCTCTGGCGGCGATCTGGCGCATCGAGGCGGACCCGCTCCGCCCCTCGCCACGGCTTCTGGAGCTTCTGGCCGGAGACGGGACGGAGGCGGCGACGCCGGCGGAGGCGCATCTTCTCCTGCTCCGCCGCGCCGCGGAGGCGTCGGGGACGCAGCTTTTCTGGGACGACTCCGGCATGATCGGCCTCGCCTGAGACGCGCCCGGCGCGCGCGGTCAGCGGTTTGCGAAGAGTGAAGGGCCGTTGCCGCCCAGGCCCGGGAGAGAGGGCGCGGGCGCGCTCGCATTTCAGCGATTGTCACGTGAACGAAGGTCCCGCGCCGACGGTCAATCCGCGATCCTACCGGCCGCCAATCGCCCCCCGGGCTTGAAACCGCCCCCTGCCCCCGCCTATCTCGGCGGGGGCGAGGCAGGGAGAGGCTCTTGAGACGCATCCTTCTCGGCGCCTTCGCCGCGCTTACGACGCTCCACGCCGCCGGCGCCGAAGCGCGCACGCTGATCCGCGACGCCGAGATCGAGGCGACGCTCGAGATGATGTCGCGCCCGATCTTCGAGGCGGCCGGCATTCCGCCCGACAGCATCGAGATCCTGATCCTGCAGGATTCGACCCTCAACGCCTTCGTCTTCGGCGGCCGCAACATGGTGTTCCATACCGGCCTCCTCTCCCGGCTGGAGACGCCGGAGGAACTGATGGGCGTGATGGCGCACGAGACCGGGCACATCGTCGGCGGCCATCTCACCCGCAAGCAGGTATTGGCGGACAACCTTCGCGGGCCGATGGCGCTCGGCGTCGCGCTCTCGATCCTCGCCGGCGCGGCGGCCGGCAGCCCCGATCTCGCCGTGGGCGGCGCGCTCGGCGCGCAATCGGCGGCGCAGCGCACCTTCCTCGCCTATTCCCGCAGCGAGGAATCCTCCGCCGACCAGGCCGGCGCGACCTATATGGAATCGGCCGGCGTCGACCCTGCGGCGATGCTCGACGTGCTCAAGATCTTCCGCGGCCAGGAAGTGTTTCAGGCCGGCAACGTGGACCCCTATGCGCTGACCCACCCGCTCTCCAGCGAGCGCCTTGGCCTCCTCGAGGACCGCGCGGCGCGGAGCAAGGCGCATGGCGAGAAGGCTTCGCCCGAGATCGCCTACTGGCACGCCCGGATGCGCGCCAAGCTCGACGCCTTCACGGATTCGCCGGAGCGGACGCTGGCGCGGCTGGAGGAGACGGGCTTCCCCGAGGACGAGATCTCGCTGATCAAGGCCGCGGTCGCCTATCACCGCCTGCCGCAGCCCGAGAAAGCCCTGACCGCGGTCGACAAGCTGATCTCGCTCCGCCCGAAGGATCCCTATTACCGGGAGTTGAAGGGCCAGATCCTCTACGAGAGCGCGCGCGCGCCGGAAGCGGTCGAGCCGCTTCGCGAGGCGGCGCGGCTGGCGCCGAAGGAGGCGCTGATCCAGGGCGCGCTCGGCCGGGCGCTGCTCGCCTCCGGCGCGGACAAGGAGGCGCTCGGCATTCTGGAGACCGCCGCCCAGCGCGGCGCGGCGGAGCCTTCGCTGCTTCGCGACCTCGCCCTCGCCTATGCCCGCGCCGGGCGGGAGCCCGAAGCGGCGCTCGCCACGGCGGAACGCTACGCCCTGGTCGGCGAACCGCGCGAGGCGCTCAGGCACGCGCGCCGGGCGCTCGATCAACTTCCCGTGGGATCGCCGGCCTGGCTCCGCGCGGACGACATTCGCGCTGTCGCCGAGCGGGCGCTCTCTGATAAATGAGCGCTCGATCGACCGAAAGGAACCCGATGAAGACGCTCTTCGCCGCCCTCCTCGTCGCCACCGCGGCCTTTGCGCCCGCCGGGGCTGCCGAGCTCACGTCGGGCCAGAAGGCCGAGATCGACGCGATGATCCGCGCCTACATCCTTGAGCACCCCGAGGTGATCGTCGAGGCGATGCAGGTGCTGGAGACGCGGCAGAAGGCCGATGCGAAGGACGCCGACCGCCAGCGCATCTCCGACCTCTCCGACGCGATCTTCAACGACGGCTTCAGCCATGCCCGCGGCCCGGCCGACGCCGACGTGACTGTGGTGGAGTTCTCCGACTATCGCTGCCCCTACTGCAAGCGGGCGCATGACAGTGTCGAGGCGCTGCTGGAGGCCGACCCGAAGGTGCGCGTGATCGTGAAGGAATTCCCGATCCTCGGCCCCGAGAGCGCCTATGCCGCGCGGGCGGCGATGGCCGCGCTCGAACAGGGCGGCGACAGGTACGAAGCCTTCGCCGACGCGATGATGACCCATCAGGGCCAGCTTCCCGAAGCCGAGGTGAAGCGCCTCGCGGCCGAATCCGGCCTCGACGTCGACCGGCTCGTCAAGGACATGGAGAAGCCCGAGATCGCCGCCAACATCCGCAAGACCTACGATCTGGCGCGGAAGCTCGAGATCAACGGCACGCCGGGTTTCATCATCGGCGACGAAGTGGTGCGCGGCTTCGTGCCCTACGAGGCGCTCCGCGAACTCGTCGAGACGGTGCGCCGCGCCGGCTGAAACCCCGCGAACGATTGACCGGGCGGCGCGCGCGCGTATAAGCCCGGCACGCCGCAGCGAGGAGAGCCTTAATGGCCGAACGCCGGGACCAGGACGTCGAGTTCATCGAAGCTCTGGCGAAACTTCTGAGGGAACACGACCTTTCCGAGATCGAGGTGAGCCGTGAGGAAGGCGAGGACCGCGAGCTGAAGGTCCGCCTTTCGCGACAGGCCGCCGCGCCGGCGCCGGTCGCCTATGCGCCGCCCCAGGCCGCGATGGCGCCTGCGCTCGCGGCCGCCCCGTCGGCGCCGGCCGCGGCGGAGGCGCTGCCCGAAGACCCGGCGCAGCATCCGGGCGCGGTGACGGCGATCATGGTCGGCACCGTCTATCTCGCCGGCGAGCCGGGCGCACCGCCCTTCGTCAAGGTCGGCGACACGGTGCGGGAGGGGCAGACCCTCCTCATCATCGAGGCGATGAAGACGATGAACCAGATCCCGGCCCCGCGCGCCGGCACGGTTCGCCGGATCATGGTCGAGAACGGCCAGGGCGTGGAGTTCGGCGCGCCGCTCCTGATCATCGAGTGAGCGTGCGATGATCGAGAAGGTTCTGATCGCCAATCGCGGCGAGATCGCGCTTCGCGTGCAGCGGGCCTGCCGCGAGCTGGGCATCCGCTCCGTCGCCGCCCATTCGACCGCGGATGTCGACGCGATGCATGTCCGGCTCGCGGACGAAAGCGTCTGCATCGGCCCGCCGCCGGCCGGCCAGTCCTATCTCAACATCCCCGCGATCATCTCGGCCTGCGAAATCACCGGCGCCGACGCGATCCACCCGGGCTATGGCTTTCTCTCCGAGAACGCCGGCTTCGCGCGGATTGTCGAGGAGCACGGCCTCGTCTTCATCGGCCCTTCCTCCGACCACATCCGCCAGATGGGCGATAAGATCGTCGCCAAGGAGACGATGAAGCGCCTCGGGGTTCCCTGCGTGCCGGGCTCCGACGGCGCCGTGCCGAACCTCGACGCGGCGCGGCGGATCGCCGGAGAGATGGGCTATCCGGTGCTGGTGAAGGCCTCCGCCGGCGGCGGCGGCCGCGGCATGAAGGTGGCCCGCACCGCGGACGATATCGAGATGGCCTTCACCTCGGCCCGCGCCGAGGCCAAGGCGGCCTTCGGCAACGACGAGGTCTATCTCGAGAAATACCTCGAGAAGCCGCGCCATATCGAGATCCAGGTATTCGGCGACGGGCGCGGAAACGCGGTCCATCTCGGCGAGCGGGATTGCTCGCTCCAGCGCCGCCACCAGAAGGTGCTCGAAGAATCCCCCTCTCCCGTGATCGACGCGGAGACCCGCGCGCGGATCGGCGGCACCTGCGCCAAGGCGATCGGCGAGATGGGCTATCGCGGCGCCGGCACGATCGAGTTCCTCTACGAGGACGGCGAGTTCTATTTCATCGAGATGAACACCCGCCTCCAGGTGGAGCACCCGGTCACCGAGGCGGTCTATGGCGTCGATCTCGTGCGAGAGCAGATCCGCGTCGCCTCCGGCCTGCCGCTCTCCTTCCGGCAGGAGGACCTGATCCCCAAAGGCCACGCCATCGAGGCCCGGATCAACGCCGAGAAGCTTCCGAACTTCGCGCCCTCGCCGGGGCGGATCTCCGCCTACCATGCGCCGGGCGGGCTCGGCGTGCGGATGGATAGCGGGATCTACGCCGGCTACTCGATCCCGCCCTATTACGACAGCCTGATCGGCAAGCTGATCGTCCATGGCGCGGACCGGGAGACGGCGCTGAACCGTCTGGCGCGGGCACTGTCGGAGCTTGTCGTTGTCGGCGTCGACACGACCGGGCCGCTCTTCATGCGCCTTCTCGCGGAGCCGGAGATCCGCGCCGGCGCCTATGACATCCACTGGCTGGAAAAGTGGCTCGCCCGCTGACGCTCCCGTTGAAGCGCGGGCGAAGCGGCGCGATGCTTCGCCCATGTCGGACCGCGCCGCGCTCGCCGAACTGACGCCCTCGCTCCTCCTCCGCGCCTATGCGGCGGGGGTGTTTCCGATGGCGGAATCGGCCGATGCGGAGGAGATCCTCTGGATCGACCCGGAGCTTCGCGGCATCCTCCCGCTCCACGCCTTCCACGCGCCGCGCAGCCTTTTGAAGACCGTTCGGCAAGGCCGCTTCGAGATCACGCTCGATCTCGATTTCGAAGGCGTGATCGACGGGTGCGCGGCGCGGCGCACGACCTGGATCAACCCCGAAATTCGCCGGCTCTATCTCGGCCTCTTCCGCATGGGCTATGCGCATTCGGTGGAGGCGCGGCACGACGGGGTGCTGGTCGGCGGGCTCTACGGGGTGAAGATCGGCGCCGCCTTCTTCGGCGAGAGCATGTTCAGCCATGAGCGGGACGCGTCGAAGGTGGCGTTCGTCCACCTCGTCGCGCGGCTGAAGGCGGGCGGGTTCCGGCTCCTCGACGCGCAGTTCGTGACCGAGCATCTCGCCCAGTTCGGCGCCCGCTCGGTCAGCCGACGCCGCTACCGCGACCTGCTGGAGCTGGCGATCGCCTCACCGGCGGACTGGGACGCGCTGGATCCGGACGCGTCGCCTCAGGAGGTGGCGCAGCTCAGCGCCCAGACATCGTATCGCTGATGGTCCATCGCTGAGAGCGCAGGGCTCGAAGCGAACATCCAACCGGAAAAGACCTCCCGCTCGCCGAGCTTGGCGTCGAGGATCTTGAGGAAGACGAAAGCGTCCTCCGCCTCGCCCTCGGGCGGCTCGCGGCAATCCAGCGCCTCGATGGTCAGCCGCTCGTAATGCGCGGCGCCGCCCACCGGGACCTTGAGGTCCGTCACCCGGCCGGAGACCTTGTCGAGCGCGCGAAGCACCGCCACGGGCCTGGGCTCGCCGCGCCATGTCGGCCGCTCGGCCGTGATCGGCTCCTCGACATAGCCGGGCGCGCGCTCGCCATAGGTCACGCCCGGCGGAGCGGGCACGAAGCGGGCGCCGGGGCTTTCCGGCGCGGTGACCTGGGGCGTCTGCGCCGCGGCGGCCGGGGCCGCGACGGCGAGGAAGGCGATGGCGAAGCGGAGCCGGTTCATGGACGCACCGCCCGGAACCGGAGGCGCACATAGTCGGCCACCCAGCGCTTTTTCTCGTCGCGGAGCGCCGGGGCGGCGAGTTTCGCGGCGCGGGCGCGCACCTCCGCCTGCTTGTCCGCCGGTGCGAGGGCGACGGCCGGGCCGGCCACGGCGTTGAACCAGGCTTCGAGCCCGGCGGCGACCGGGGTCGGCCGCGGATGCAGCGTGCAGGTCTCGACGAGGAAGCCGGCCGCTTTCAATCGTTCCTCCTGAACCTCGGCGCTCGGGAAGGACCAGATCTCGGTGAGGTCGGTCTCGACGCCGGCCTCGGCCAGCGCCGCCATCAGCGCGACCCGGATCGCCGCGACATTGCCGTGCCCGCCCTGCTCCGCGACGAAGCGCCCGCCCGGCTTCAGCGCGCGAAAGGCGCCGGCGATCACGGCCTCGGCGTCGGTCATCCAGTGAAGCGCCGCGTTGGAGAAGACCGCGTCGAACTCGCCGTCGAAATCGAGCCGCTCGCCGTCGCCGATCCGGGCGTCGACCCCGAGCGCGCGGGCCGAGGCGACCATGTCCTCGGAAGCGTCCACGCCGACGACGTCGCAGCCGATGTCCATCAGGCCCCGCGCAATCGGTCCGTCGCCGCAGCCGAGATCGAGGATGCGCTCCCCGGCGCGCGGCTCAAGGAGCGCGACCACCGGGCCGCCAAGATCGGTGACGAAGCGCGCGGTCTGCGCGTATCGGTCCGCGCTCCAATGGTCCTCGGCGGGCATCAGCTTCCCGAGACCGCCTTCGACAGAAGTTCGATCAGGTCCACCGAGCCCTGCGTGTGCTCGATCTCGCCGCCCGGCTCGAGGTGGAAGTCGGATGCGCCGGGGTCGATCGCCACATAGGCGCCGCCGAGAAGCCCGTCCGAGGTGATCGTCGCCAGCGAATCCTCCGGCAACTGCACGCCGTCCTGAATCGAGAGCGCGGCGATGGCGCGATAGGTCTTCGGGTCGAGGTCGATCCGCGAGACCGAGCCGACCTTCACGCCGGAGACCCGCACATCCGCGCCAACGCTGACGCCGGAGGCTTTCCGGAACGCCGCCTTCACCTCGTAATGGCCGGCGCCGACGCCGCCGAGATCGACGTTGCCGGCGGCGTAGACGAGGAATCCGCCCGCGACGGCCAGAACCGCCGCGCCGATCAGGGTTTCGGCAGCGTTCGAGGCCATATCAGGGCGTCCAGGCTTCGTAGTCGCCGGCGACGCGCGGCCGGTCCGCCGGCGTCGCGAGGCTGCCGGGCGGGTGATAGGCCTCGGCCGTCCCGGTCGGGTTGGCGCGATGGTCCTTCTCCCAGGACTTCCGCTTCAGCGGCGCGCTCGACGGCGGCTCGTCCCAGGTGTGGTGCATCCAGCCGTGCCATTCGGGCGAGATGCGGGAGGCCTCGGCCTCGCCGTTGTAGATCACCCAGCGACGCGCGCCGCCGGCCGTCTGGTAGAAGACATTGCCCGACTCGTCCTCGCCCACCTTCTCGCCGAAACGTCTGGTGTGGAGGCTGGTGCCGATGGTGGACCCGTTCCACCAGGTGAAGATCTGCTTCAGAAGGCTCATGCCGGGCTCCGATCGGGACGACTAGGGTTCTAGCACAGGCGCGGCGACGGTCCAGCCTCAGAGCGGCGGCACATCGCCTTCCGACCGAGTCTGATGGAAATCTGCGACAAAACCGTTGAGATCGCCGGCTTCGATCGCGCCGCGAAGACCGGCCATCAAGTCTTGGTAATACCGCAGGTTGTGCCAGGTCATCAGCATCGAGGAAATGATCTCCCCCGCCTTGAAGACATGGTGGAGATAGGCGCGGGAATAGGAGCGGCAGGCCGGGCAGCCGCAGGCCTCGTCGAGCGGGCGCGGGTCGTCCTGGTGGCGGGCGTTCTTGATGTTGACGACGCCGCGGCGGGTGAAGGCCTGGCCGGTGCGACCGGAGCGGGTCGGCAGCACGCAGTCGAACATGTCGATGCCGCGCTGGACCGCGCCGACGATGTCGTCCGGCTTGCCGACGCCCATTAGATAGCGCGGACGGTCCTCCGGCAGCATGGCGGGCGCATAGTCGAGCACCCCGAACATCGCCGCCTGCCCCTCGCCGACCGCGAGGCCGCCGACCGCGTAGCCGTCGAAGCCGATTCCGGCCAGCGCCTCGGCCGATTCCGCCCGGAGGTCCCGGAACGTGCTCCCCTGCTGGATGCCGAAGAGCGCGTGGCCCGGCCGGTCGCCGAAGGCGTCGCGGGAGCGCCGCGCCCAGCGCATCGAGAGGCGCATCGAGGCGGCGGCCTCCGCCTCCGTCGCCGGGAACGGCGTGCATTCGTCGAAGCACATGACGATGTCGGAGCCGAGGAGCCGCTGGATCTCCATCGAGCTTTCCGGCGTCAGCCGCCAGTTCCTGCCGTCGACATGGGAGCGAAAGCTCACCCCGTCCTCGTCGAGCTTCCTAAGGCCCGCGAGGCTCATCACCTGGAAGCCGCCGGAATCGGTGAGGATCGGCTTTCGCCAGTTCATG
>CALFYQ010000111.1 GCA_937952085.1 uncultured Paracoccaceae bacterium
TGAGCGGAGCCGCGTCGCCGCCAAGATCGAGCAGTTCACCGCGCTGCCGCATATCCTCAGCCTCGTCCAGTCCGAGCTCTACAAGCTCTCCGTCTGGTCGATCCTCGACGCCGCCGCCGATGAGCGCGGCGCGATCCAGGAACGCTCCCTCGCCCTGGTGCGGGAGGCGCGGACGACGCTCCGCTCCCTCGCCGCCGACGGGCTGGTGGACGTCGCCCGCGTCGCCGCGGAGCTCGACCGCTACGAACGCGCGCTGACCCAGGCGCTGGCGCTGATCCAGCGAAGCCCGATGGTCGGCGCGACCGCGACGCGCGGCCTCGAAAAGCTCTATCTCGGCGTCGCCGCGGAAGTGCGGATCAGCGCGGCGTCCGCGCGCGAGGTCTTCGACGAGCGCGCCCGCGAGGTGCGCGACGCGGCCGAGCGGCAGGCCCGCGCCGTCCTCCTCGGCGCCTTCGTCGCCGCCGCGGCGGTGACGCTTCTCTCCATGCTGGTGGCGACCCGGGTCGCGGCGCCGCTGAAGGCGCTCCTCGACGTCATCCGCGCGCTCCGCGCCGGCGCGCGCGACGTCGCGGTGCCGCATGTCCGACGGGCCGACGAGATCGGCGCCGTCGCGCGGCTCCTCCGAAGTTTCGCCGCCGCGCTCCGCGAGCGGGATCGGCTGCAGGCGGGGCTCGAACGACAGCGGGCGGAGGCGCTGGAGCTCGCCGCCAAGGCGGAGGCGGCCGCGATCGCCAAGTCCGAGTTCCTCGCCACCATGAGCCACGAGATCCGGACGCCGATGAACGGCGTCACCGGCATGTTGGCGCTGATGATGGCGGACGATCTGCCGCCCCGGCAGCGCGCCCGCGCCGAGATCGCGCGGGACAGCGCCGTCAGCCTTCTCGCCGTGCTGAACGACGTGCTCGACATCTCCAAGCTCGAGGCCGGGCGCGTCGAGCTCGAACGCGCGCCGATGGAGCCGGCGCGCATCGCCTCCGACGTTCTCTCGCTCCTCGCGGTCAGCGCCGAGGGCCTCCTCCTCCGGGTCGAAAAGGGCCCGGGCCTGCCGCAGCGGGTGATCGGCGACGCGATGCGCTTCCGCCAGGTGCTGCTCAATCTCTGCGGGAACGCGATCAAGTTCACCGAGGCGGGCGAGGTGGTCGTCGCCCTCTCGTGGACGCCGGAGGGCGACGGGGCCGCCGGCCGCCTCCGGATCGAGGTGCGGGACACCGGGGTCGGCGTGCCCGAGGACGCCCAGCCGCGGCTCTTCGAGCGGTTCAGCCAGGTCGACGGCTCGGCGACGCGCCGGCATGGCGGCGCCGGGCTCGGCCTCGCGATCTGCCGGGAACTGGTGGAGCTGATGGGCGGCCAGATCGGCCTCGATTCGACGCCGGGCGAAGGCTCCGTCTTCTGGTTCGAGGCGCCGACCGAGATCGCCCCGCCGGAGCGCGAAGAGGCCAAGGCGGCCTGAGCCCGGCCCCTCCGCCCGCGCCGCCGCGGCCAGCGCCGCGCCTAGCCTTCCGCCTCCACCCTCGCCCGCAACGCCTGCTGCGCCGCGGCGTCGAGCGGAAAGCCCCACATCAGCGCGACCGCGACGAGCTTCAGCGCCACGGGCGCGAGCGCATAGAGCGCCGAGAGCGTGGCGAGCGCCGCCGGCCCGTTCGCACCGCCCGCCTCGAACCCGACGAGATCGAGAAGGATCAGCGCCGCGCCGCCCGAAAGCGCCAGCGCCGCCTTCGTCGCCACCGACCAGAGCGCGAAGAAAAGCCCGGTCCGCTGATCGCCGGTCTCCGCCGTGTCGGCGTCCACCACATCGGCCTGGATCGAGGCCGGCAGGGCGAGGTCCGCGCCAAGGCAGAGCCCGGTCGCGACGCAGAGCGCGCCGTAGCCGAGCAGATCCCCCTCCCCGAGCCAGAAGGCCGGAACGAAGGCGAGGCAGCAGACGATCATCGCCACGCCCCAGGCGCGATGCTTGGAGATCCGCCGCGCCAGGAACGACCAGAGCGGCAGCCCGGCGATGGCGCAGAGGAAATAGACGAGGAGGAGCCAGCCCGCCTCCGGCCGCTTCAGCACATCCCCGACGAAGAAGAGGAAAAGCCCCGCCGGCAGCGCGTTGGCGAGCCCGTTGACGAAATAGGCGACGAGGAGGCGGCGAAAGAGCCGGCTCGCCGCCACCGCCCGGAGCCCTTCGCGCAGCTTCAGCCTGGCGCGGGAGAAATCCCGCGGCTCCGGAACGGCGAAGGCGGCCCAGAGCGCCGTCAGCGGCATCAGAACGGCGACGAAGATCGCCACGGCCCGGAGCCCCGCCGCCGCCCCCTCGCTGGCGTTGTAGAGGATGACGGCGAGGACGGTGCCGACCAGCGTCGCCCCCTCGCGCCAGGAGGTGATCGTCGCCCGTTCGCCATAGTCGCCCGAAAGCTCGGCCCCCCAGGCGAAATAGGGCGTGAGCGCGACCGTCCAGGCCAGCGTCAGCAGCGTCAGCCAGAGCGCGACATGGAAGATCCCGGCGCCCTCCGGCGGGACGAGCAGCATCCAGACCGAGACCGCGACGAGGGGCGCCGAAAGGATCAGCCAGGGCTTCCGCCGCCCCAGCCGCCGGGCGAGAAAACTCGGCGTCCGGTCGCTGATCCAGCCCATCAGCGGGTCCGTCACCGCATCGAGGAGCCGCACCAGCACGAAAAGCGCCCCGAGCGCCGCGAGGCTGACGCCGCGCTCCGCATAGAACGGCGCGACATAGACGTAGACCGGAAAATAAAGCGCCGCGAGCGGAAGCGCCGGGGCCGCGTAGCCGGCGTTCCGGCCGAACCTCATCGGGTGATCCGCCCGACGAATTCGGAAAGAATGCCGGAAGAGATCGCGCCCACCACCAGCGCCGCCAGCGTGCGCCGCGACAGGAACGCCGCCTCGAAAACGGAGAACCCGGCCCGCGCGCCATAGGCGATCGCATCCGCCACATCGGCGAAGGGCTCCCGCATCTGGTCGGCCCCGGCGCTCCGCGCGCCGTAGAGCGCGGCGAAGATCACGAGAGAGACGAGTGCCGCGCCGAGCCCGTAGAGCCCGGACGGGCCGAAGCCGCGCCCGAGGCTCGGCCCGAGCTGGCGCCAGCCGACGACGAAGCCGATCAGCGCCGCGACCGAGATCGGCGCCGGCCACTCCGTCCGCCCGAACCCGGCGTCGTCCAGATAGGTCGCCATCGCGCCGACCATCGTCAGCATCAGCAGGATCGCGGCGGCGACGCGGCCGCCCGCGTTTTCCATTCGGTCCTCAGGCGGGGCGGCGGATCGCCACCTGGGTCACGTCGGTCGTGCCCGATAGGAAGGTGCCGGCGCAGCTGGCGAGGTAGAAATTCCACATCCGGTGGAACCGCTCGTCGAAGCCGAGCGTGCGGATCTCGTCCCAGCGCTCGTTGAAGGCGGTCCGCCACTGCCGGAGCGTCTCCGAATAGCTCTGGCCGAACTCCACCGATTCCCGGAATTCGAGCCCGGCGCGGCCGATCTGCCGGCGCAGTTCGGTCGGCGAGGGCAGCATGCCGCCCGGGAAGATGTATTTCTGGATGAAGTCGACGCCCTTGCGATAGGTCGGGAACCACTCGTCGGCGATGGTGATGATCTGGAGCGAGGCCGCGCCGCCCGGCTTCAGCCGCTCCCGCACCGTGTCGAAATAGCCCGGCCAGAACTGCTCGCCCACCGCCTCGAACATCTCGATCGAAGCGACGCCGTCGTAATGGCCCTCGACGTCGCGATAATCCCGCATCACGATCTCGACCTTGTCGGTCAGCCCCTGGCGATAGATCCGCTCCTTCGCGAAATCGTGCTGCTCCTTGGAGATGGTGATGCCGGTGACGCGCGCGCCGCGGACCTTCGCCGCATGCTCGGCGAACCCGCCCCAGCCGCAGCCGATCTCGAGCACATGGTCGCCGTCGCCGGCGCCGATCAGGTCGAGGATCGAGTCGTACTTGTTCCGCTGCGCCTGCGAGAGCGCCTCGCCGCCATCCCGGAAGAGGGCGGAGGAATAGGTCATCGTCTCGTCGAGCCAGCGGCCGTAGAACTCGTTCCCGAGGTCGCAATGGTAAGAGAT
>CALFYQ010000112.1 GCA_937952085.1 uncultured Paracoccaceae bacterium
GGCGAGCGGGCCATAGCGCAGTCTGGTAGCGCGTCCGTCTGGGGGACGGGAGGTCGTGAGTTCGAATCTCGCTGGCCCGACCATATGAAACGCCGGCGCGCGAGCGCCGGCGTTTCCGCTTGAAGGAAGCCCGCGTGAGCGAGCCCGGAATTCTCCCCGCGCAGGACATCCGCGCGATGATCGAGCGCGGCGAGATCGCCGCCGAGGCCGCCTTCGCGGACGGCCAGGTGCAGCCCGCGAGCCTCGATCTCCGGCTCTCGGCGAAGGGGTGGCGGGCGCGGGCGAGTTTCCTGCCGGGCGCCGGCCGCGCGGTCACCGAGCGGCTCGCCGATTTCGCGATGACCGAGGTGGACCTGACCGGAGGCGCGGCGCTGGAGACGGGCTGCGTCTATCTCTTCCCGCTGATGGAGCGGCTCGCCCTGCCCCGCGGAATCTCCGCCGCCGCCAACGCCAAGAGTTCCACCGGCCGGCTCGATCTTTTCGTTCGCGTCGTCACCGACCGGGGCGTCGAGTTCGACACGATTCCCGAAGGATACGAGGGTCCGCTCTATGCGGAGATCACGCCCCGCGCCTTCTCCGCCCTCGTCCGTCCCGGCGCGCGGCTGACGCAGATCCGCTTCCGCCGCGGCCGCGCGGCGCTCGACGACGCGGAGCTGAAGGCGCTCCACGCCGCCGAACCGCTCGTGGACGGCGAAGCGCGGATCGACGGCGGCCTCGCCTTCTCGGTCGATCTTCTCGCCAAGGGCGACGCGCCGGTCGGCTGGCGCGCGAAGCGGAGCGCGCCACTGATCGACCTCGATCGGATCGGCCACTACGACCCCGAAGATTTCTTCACGCCGGTCCGGCCGCTGAAATCGGGCGGCATCATCCTCGACCCGGGCGCCTTCTACATCCTTGTCAGCCGCGAGGCGGTCTCAGTACCGCCGCTTTTCGCGGCGGAGATGACGCCCTATCTCGCCGTCGCCGGAGAGTTCCGCGTGCACTACGCTGGCTTCTTCGACCCGGGATTCGGCCATACCGCGGCGGGCGGCGCAGGGGCGCGCGGGGTGCTGGAGGTTCGGTGCCACGAGGCGCCCTTCGCGCTCGAGCACGGGCAGGTGGTCGGCCGGCTGGTCTATGAGCGGATGACCGCGTCGCCGGACGTGCTCTACGGCCAGGGCCTTCGCTCAAACTACCAGGGCCAGGGCCTCAAACTCGCGAAGCAGTTCCGCTGATGGGGGGCTGGAACGCGCCGATCGACAATTACTGCGAGCGGATCGGCCCGAGTTTCTGGTCGGAGCCGCTGAACGCGGTCACGAACCTCGCCTTCATTCTCGCCGCGCTCCTCGCCTGGCGCTCCGCCGCGCGGGCCGGGCGCGTGGAGTGGATGGTGCTTGTCATGGTCGCGCTGGCGCTGGCGGTCGGCACGGGCTCGTTCCTCTTTCACACCTTCGCGACGCGCTGGGCCGGGGCGGCGGACACGATCCCGATTCTCCTCTTCATCCTGTTCCAGCTCTTCGCCGCCACGCGCCGTTATTTCGGCGCGCCCTGGCTTGTGGCGGCGGCGGCGCCGGCGCTCTTCATGGGCTTCGTGCCGCTTTTCCTCGCCGGATGGCGGGCGCTCCTGCCCGGAATCGGCTTCTCGGAAGGCTATCTGCCGGTGCTGGTAGCGCTGGCGCTCTATGGGCTGGCGCTGCGCGCGCGGCGGCATCCTGCGGCGGGCTGGCTCCTCGCCGCCGCACTCGTCTTCGCGGTCTCGCTCACCTTCCGGTCGATCGACGGGCCGGTCTGTTCGAGCTTCGCGCAGGGCACGCATTTCATGTGGCACCTCCTCAACGGGCTCCTGCTCTGGATCGTTATCGAGGGGTTCGTCCGGCACGGCGCGCCGCTTGCGGCCGCGCGGGCGCGAGGCTAAAGGAAGGCCATGTCAGTCGATAACGCCACCGTCCGCCGCGTCGCCCATCTCGCCCGCATCCGGGTTGAGGAGAGCGAGATCGAGCCGCTGGGCAAGCGGCTCTCCGCCATTCTCGATTTCGCGGCGCAGCTTTCCGAGGTGGATGTCGAGGGCGTCGAGCCGATGACCTCGGTCACGCCGATGGCGCTGAAGATGCGGGAGGACGTGGTTACGGACGGGAATATCCGCGACGATGTCCTGGCCAACGCCCCGGCGGTGCGGGACGGCTTCTTCGCCGTCCCGAAAGTGGTGGAATAGGGCTCAGGCCCGCGACACCGCCTCCGCCGCCGCCTCCGCCGCCGCCTCGATCACCGCGAAATCCGCCTCCTCCAGCGCGAGGCAGGGATAGACCTTGCCGGGCGGCTTCAGGAGCCCGCCCTTCCGCAACGCCTCCATCCAGACGCCGTAGCGCGCCGCGTCGGCGGAAAGCACGTCTCGGTAGGTCAGCGGCGCCCGGTCGAGGAA
>CALFYQ010000113.1 GCA_937952085.1 uncultured Paracoccaceae bacterium
ATGAAACGGCAGAAGACGAGGGCCGCCGCCGCGGCGCCGGCCCGCTCCCCCGCCACCTTCATCACCCCGGCGAGGGAGCTGGCGATGCTGACGTGGAAGACGGCCATGATCCAGAGCATCACGGTGAAGACGAGCCAGGCGCTGTCGAGCGCGCTCGCCGCCGCCATGGCGAAGCCGACGAGAAGCAGAGTCCAGCTCGCCCCCGCCAGCATCCGGTCATAGCCGAAGCGGAAGACGAGCCGCGCGTTGAGGATGTTGCCGGCGAAGGCGGCGGCCGAGATCGCCGCGAAGAGGAGCGCGAACCGCCCCTCGCTGACGCCGTAATGCTCGATGAAGATGAAGGGCGCCGAGGCCAGCATCCCGAAGAAGACGAAGGCGAAGGCGAAGGTAGAGGCGAGATAGCGCCGCGCCAGCGGCCGGCCCGCCATCGCCGCATAGGCCGCCAGCACCGGGCCGGGCCGGTAGGGCCTTCGCCGCTCCGGCGGCAGCGTCTCGGGCAGGAGCCGGAGGAGCAGCACCGAGGCGACGCCGACCGCGACCAGCGACCAGAAGAGACCGCGCCAGCCGAAAGCCCCGAGAAGCCAGGCGCCGAAGAGGGGCGCGACCACCGGCGTCACCGTGAAGACCGTCATCAGGAGCGAGGTCGCCCGCGACAGCGCGTCGCCCGAAAACAGGTCCGACATCATCGCGCGGGAGGCGGCGGTGGCGGTGCCGGCGGCGAGCGCCTGCGCGACGCGGGCGGCGATCAGCGCCTCCGCGGTCGGCGAGAGGGCGCAGGCGGCGGAGGCCAGGGCATAGGCGGCGAGGAAGATCGTCTGCGCCCGCTTCCGGCCCCAGGCGTCCGAGAGCGGCGAGAGGAAGAGCGGGCCGACCGCGTTGCCGATCAGGTAGGCGGTGATCGTCATCTGCATCGCCGCCGGCGAGGCGGTCAGCGCCTCCGCCATCTGCGGCATGGCGACGAGATACATGTCGATCGAGAACGGCCCGAGCGCCGAGACGAAGGCGAGGATCGCGATGAAGCCGAACCCGCCCGCCTTCATGCCATCGCCTTCCAGAGATAGTTGAGCCCGAGCCCGGCGAGCATCAGGAGGACGAGCCGCCGGAACGTCTCCGGCGCCAGCCGCCGGGCCAGCCGGTCCCCCGCCCACATGCCGAGAAAGGCCGGCGCGGCGCAGGCGAGGCTGGCGAGGCCGCGCGGTAGATCGAGAATGCCGGAGGCCCAGAACGCGCCCGAGACGAGAAGGCCCGAGGCCGTCATCGTCACGCCGAGGCGGCCGACGAAGCGCGGCCGCGGCAGGTGGAGCCCGGCGAGATAGGCGGCGTAGATCGGCCCCGGCGCGGTGAAGGCGGCGCCCACGACGCCGCCGGTCATCCCCACCGCGACGCCGAGCGGCAGCGCATGGCGCGGCGGCACGCGGAACGAGGGCGCCGCGAAGGAGAAGAGGGCGAAGCCGAGGAGGAGCGCCCCCATCGCCGCGCCGAGCGCCTCGGGCCCGAGCGCCGAGACCGCGGAGGCCGCGACGAAGACCGTGGCGGCGATGCCGGCGATCACCGGCAGGCTGGCGCGGAGATCGCCGAGCGGCTCCCGCATCGCCCAGATCATCGCGACGTTCGTCGCCGGAACGACGAGCGTGTTGAGGGCGAGCGCAAGATCGAAGGGGACGATCAGCGGCAGGAAGGCGATGGTGGTGAGCGGCAGGCCGAACCCGGTCGCCCCCTTCACCACGCCGCCGAAGACGAAGATCGCCGCGACGATGAGCGCCGTCGCCGGATCCAGCCCTTCGAGGCTCATCGCCGCTCCCGCCGGGACGGCCGGCGCGAAGGGGATCGGGCGGGCATTGCCGGGGCATATCGCGCTGCGGCGCGGAAGAACAGGGGGCGCCGCAGCAACATGCTTGTGACGAATCCCGTCGCCCTTTACCACTTGGTCAAAACGTCGTCACGACAGGGACCAAGCCATGATTCGCAGCCTCGCTCCGACCCGTCGCCATCTCCTCGCCGGAGGCGGCGCCGCCGCGCTTTCGGCCGCTCTGCCGCTCCGGCTCCGCGCCGCCGGGCCGATCTCCACCGCCGGCATCTACACCGTGCCGGTAGAGCAGCAGTGGGTGAGCCGCATCCACAAGGCCGCCGAGGCCTCCAAGGCCGCCGGCAAGGTCGAGTACCAGTTCTCCGAGAACGTCTCGAACACCGACTATCCGCGCGTCATCCGCGAATATGCCGAGGGCGGCGTGAAGCTGATCGTCGGCGAGATCTTCGGCGTCGAGCAGGAGGCGCGGGAGGTGATGGCCGACTATCCGGAGACGGCCTTCCTGATGGGCTCCTCCTTCCTGCCGGACGCCGGCGCGCTGCCGAACCTCTCGACCTTCGACAACTACATCCAGGACGCCTCCTACCTTTCCGGCATCATCGCCGGGGCGATGACCAAGACCGGCAAGATCGGCATGGTCGGCGGCTTCCCGATCCCCGAGGTGAACCGGCTGATGCACGCCTTCATGGCGGGCGTGAAGGAGATGAAGCCGGACGCGACCTTCCAGGTCGCCTTCATCGGCTCCTGGTTCGACCCGCCCAAGGCGAAGGAGACCGCCTTCGCGATGATCGAGGCGGGGGCGGACCTTCTCTACGCCGAGCGCTTCGGCGTCTCCGACGCGGCGCAGGAGAAGGGCGTCTTGGCGATCGGCAACGTGATCGACACGCAGGCCGACTATCCGAACACCGTCGTCGCCTCCGCGCTCTGGCACTTCGAGCCGACCTTCGACACCGCGGTGGAGAAGGTCGCCGCGGGGAATTTCGCGGCCGAGAATTACGGCGTCTACTCCTTCATGAAGGAGGGCGGCTGCTCGCTCGCCCCGCTCGGGACCTTCGAGGGCAAGGTGCCTGAGGCGGCGATGAAGCTCGTCGCGGAGAAGGAGGCGGCGATCAAGGCGGGGACCTTCGCCGTCGAGATCAACGACGAAGAACCGAAATCGGCGTGACCGAGCCGGGCGAGGGGGGCGAGGCCGTCCTCGCCCTTCGCGGGATCACCAAGCGGTTCGGGCCGACGCTCGCCAATGACGGGATCGATTTCGAGCTTCGCCGCGGCGAGGTCGTCGCGCTTCTCGGCGAGAACGGGGCCGGCAAGACCACGCTGATGAACATCCTCTTCGGCCAGTATGCGGCCGACGAGGGCGTGGTGGAGGTGTTCGGCCGGGCGCTGCCGGCCGGGAACCCGAAGGCGGCGCTGGCGGCGGGCGTCGGCATGGTTCACCAGCACTTCACGCTGGCGGAGAACCTGACGGTTCTCGAGAACATCCTCCTCGGCGGCGCGCCGCTCTGGCGGCCCGGCCTCGGCGCCGGCGCCGCGCGGGCCCGGCTCGCCGCGCTCTCCGCCGAATACGGGCTGAAGGTGGAGGCGGACGCGCGCGTGGGAGACCTCACCGTCGGCGAGCGCCAGCGCGTCGAGATCCTGAAGGCGCTCTGGCGGGACGCCCGCATCCTCATCCTCGACGAGCCGACGGCGGTGCTCACCCCGCAGGAGGCGGAGGCGCTTTTCGCCACGCTCCAGGCCGCCGTGGCGAAGGGGCTTTCCATCGTCTTCATCTCCCACAAGCTCCACGAGGTGACGGCGCTCGCCTCCCGCGTCGTCGTCCTCCGCCACGGCCGCGTCGCCGGCGCGGCGCGGATCGCGGAGACGGATGCGCGCGGCCTCGCGGCGATGATGGTGGGCGCGGAGGTGAAGGCGCCGGCCCTCGCCCCGCGGGAGCCGGGGCCGCCGCTTCTGGAACTCGAAGACGTGACGGCCTCTGGCGGCCGCGTCGGCCTTCGGGGCGCCACCTTCGCGCTTCATGGCGGCTGGATCACCGGGCTCGCCGGGGTTTCGGGGAACGGGCAGGGCGCGCTCGCGGCCCTCGTCGGCGGGCTCGCGCGGCCGGAGACCGGGCGGATGCGGCTCGAAGGTCGTGAGATCGGCGCGGACTGGTCGCCCCGCGCCGCGCTCGCCGCCGGGATCGCCCGGGCGCCGGAGGACCGGAAGCGCGACGGCATGGTGGGCGACTTCACCGTCGCCGAGAACGCGGCGCTGGAGACCTATCGCCAGCCGCCCTTCGCCCGTCGCGGCTTCCTGAACCGCGCCGCGCGAAAGCGCTTCGCCGAAGACCTGATCCGCGACTATGACGTGCGGGGGCCAGGGGTCGAGGCGCCGATCCGGCTCCTTTCCGGCGGCAATGCGCAGAAGCTGATCCTCGCCCGCGCGCTCGCCCCGTCGCCCCGCATCGTGCTGGCGGACCAGCCCTCCCGCGGGCTCGATGTCGGCGCCGTCGCCGCGATCCAGGCGCGGCTCATCGCGGCGCGGGACCGGGGGGCGGCCGTCCTTCTCATCTCCGAAGACCTCGACGAGGTGATGGCGCTTTCCGACGTGATCCACGTCATCTCCGAGGGGCGCCTCTCGCCGCCCTTCCGACGCGGGACGATGGACGCCGCGGCGCTCGGCCTCTGGATGGCGGGGCAGGGCTTCGAGGGGCGCGATGCGGCTTGAGGCGATCCCGGCCCCGTCGCTGGCGCGGCGCGTCGGCCTGCCGGCGGCGGCGCTCGCCGCGACGGCGGCGCTAGGCTCGCTTCTCGCCCTTGTCGCCGGGGCGGAGCCTTTCGGCGTTCTCGGCCTCATCGTCACCGGCGCCGCGGGCTCGAAGTTCGCGCTCCTCGAGACGCTGAACCGGGCGACGCCGCTCATCTTCACCGGCCTCGCCGTCGCCGTCGCCTTCCGCGCCAAGCTCTGGAACATCGGCGCCGAGGCGCAGCTTTACGCCGGCGCGCTGATGGCGGTGCTGATCGGCGCGGGGACGCCGGCCGTCTCGGGCCCGCTCCTCATCCCCGCCATGGCGCTCGCCGCCTTCGCCGCCGGGGCGCTCCTCCTCCTCGGCCCGGCGCTCCTCAAGACGCGGCTCGGCGTGGACGAGGTGGTGACGACCCTCCTCCTCAACTTCGTGATGCTCCTCTTCATCTCGATGCTGCTCGAAGGCCCGTTGAAGGACCCGATGGGCCTCGGCTGGCCGAAATCCGAGGCCATCGCGAAGGAGGCGCGGTTGCCACGGATCGTCACCGGGCTCCGGCTCCACTGGGGCTTCGGCCTCGCGCTGATCGCCGCCTTCCTCGTCTGGCTCCTGCAGGCCCGCACCACGATCGGCTTCGAGATGCGGGCGGTGGGGGAGAACGCGGCGGCGGCGCGGTTCGCCGGCATGCCGGTGGAGCGGACCGTTGTGCTGACCGCGCTACTCTCCGGCGGGCTCGCCGCGCTCGCGGGCTTCTCCGAGGTCGCCGGGCTCAAGGGGAACCTGACGCTCGATCTCTCGCCGGGCTTCGGCTACGCGGGCGTCATCGTCGCGATGCTGGCGCTCCTCCATCCGCTCGGGGTGATCCCGGCCGCGCTCTTCGTCGCCGGGATCTTCGTCGGCGCGGATTCGATGAGCCGGCAGGCCAACGTGCCGACCTATATCGCCGACATCCTCCTCGCCGCCGCACTCCTTCTCATGGCGCTGGCGATCTTCCTCGTCCGCTACCGGGTGGCGCGGGACTGATGGACATCTTCGACATCCTCCTCTCGGCGAGCTTCCAGGCGGCGGTGGTGCGCATCGCGGCGCCGCTCCTCTTCGCCACGATGGGGGAGCTCATCTGCGAGCGGGCCGGGGTGCTCAATCTCGGCATCGAGGGGATCATGGTCGCCGGCGCCTTCACCGGCTGGTTCGCGGTCTATGCCGGCGGGGATCTCTGGTTCGGCGTGGCGGTGGCGATGCTGACCGGCATGGCCTTCGGCCTGCTCCACGGCGCGCTGACCGTGCCCTTCGGCCTATCGCAACACGTCGTCGGCCTAGGGGTGACGATGCTCGCCTCGGCGGCGGCCTATTTCGCCTATCGCGTCGCGCTCCCCGAGGTGACGAGCCCGCCGAAGATCGAGCCGTTCCAGCCGGTCGCGCCCGGCCTCGCCGAGGTTCCGGTGCCCGGGCCGCTCCT
>CALFYQ010000114.1 GCA_937952085.1 uncultured Paracoccaceae bacterium
TTCGTCGCGTAGCCGTCCATCCCCATCGCCGCATAGCGGGCCCGGTCCTCGCTCATCGCATCGGCGGTGAGGGCGATGACCGGCGTGCCCGCCCAGGCGCGGCCGGAGCCGCGGATCCGTCGCAGCGTTTCGGGCCCGTCGAGATCGGGCATGTGGATGTCGATCAGCGCCACGTCGAAGGGCGCGGCTTCGAGCGCGGCCAGCGCCTCCCGCCCGCCTGCGGCGGTGGTGACGCGGTGGCCCTCCGCCGCCAGCAGCAGCCGCGCGACCATAAGGTTGGTCGGCGTGTCGTCGGCGACGAGGATACGGAGCGCCGAAGGCGCGTCGTCCGCCATCGCCTCGACGGCGCGGACCATCGCCGTCGTGCGGGCGACGCGGAAGCTGAGCGTGAACGCGGAGCCGCGGCCAGGCGCGCTTTCCAGCATCACGTCGCCGTCCATCAGCCGCGCCAGCGTGCGCGAGATCGACAGGCCGAGCCCGGCGCCGCCGCTCCGCTGTGCGAGATCGCCGACCTGTCCGAAGGGCTGGAAGAGCTGCGCCTGATCTTCCTCGGAGATGCCCGCGCCGGTGTCGCGAACCTCGACGACGATGTGCCAGTCCGCGCCGAGCGGTTCCGCGCGGACCGCCACCGCGACTTCGCCGCGCTCGGTGAACTTGATCGCGTTGGAGACGAGGTTGCCGACGCATTGCCGCACCCGGGCGCCGTCGCAAAGCGCCCAGCGCGGCGTTCCGGGCGCGATGCGGAGGCCGAGGCCGATCCGCTTCGCCGCGGCGCGCGGCGTCCAGAGCGCGATGGCCCCTTCCAGCATCGCGTGAAGGTCGGTCGGTTCGGGCGCGATGCTCATCCGCCCCGCCTCGGCCTTCGAGACGTCGAGAATGTCGGTCAGGAGCCGGGAGAGCGTCTCCGCCGCATCGGAGAGAATCGCCACTTGCTCGCGCTGGGCCCCGGTCTGCGCGCCCCGGCGAAGCAGCTCGGCCATGCCGATCACGCCGTTGAGCGGGTTCCGGATCTCGTGGCTGGTCACCGCGAGGAAGGCGGATTTCGCGCGGTTCGCCGTCTCCGCCTCCGCCACCGCCGCCTTCAGATGCTCCCGCGTCTTTCGCAGCTTTCGGTTCGCGATGATGCTGTAGCGGACCGGCGGATAGGCGAGGAACAGCGTCATCACCGCCGTGATGACGAGATGGGTGTAGCCGTCGTTCATCACCGGATAGCCGCGCTCGGCGATCGAGATCGCGTTGGCGACCCGGCTCACCAGCTCGACGCCGGCGACCGCGAGGATGTCGATAAAGGCGCAGAGCAGAAACGCGGCGCCGCGCGGCCCGAGCCCGTTGCTCAGGCGCGCGAGCCGATCCAGTCCACGCTTCACGAAACCCGCCATGCACGGCCTCAGGATTCCCTGCGGGCGCATGGTCGCGGTCGCGACTTGCAAACAGGTTAACGGCCTTGCCGCGCGTCGGCGGGCGGGGGATCAAGGGCGGACATCGCCTGATGGGAGGAAAGCATGGCCGAGAACCGGTTCCGGGTAGGGGTGACGCGCGACCTGATGACGGCGGCGGGGGAGCCCTGCTTCGCGCCCGCCGCGTTCGAGGAGCTTGCGGCCAACCCCGCGATCGACTGGGAGTGGATGGAGGAGACGGCGGAGATCACCGCCGATCAGGCGGCGCGCTATGACGGCCTTCTCGTCGCCATGCCGCGCGTCACCGCCGCGACCGTGGCGCGGGAGGATCTCCGCCTCAAGATCGTCGCCCGGAACGGCGTCGGCTTCGACACGGTCGACGTGGCCGCCCTTGCGGCGAAGGGCGTCGTCACCACCAATACGCCCTTCGCGATCCGCCGGCCGGTCGCCGTCGCCGCGCTCACCCTCGTTTTCGCGCTCGCCACAAGGCTCTTCCAGAAGGACCGGCTGGTGCGCGAGGGCCGCTGGAACGCGCGGACGGATTTCATGGGCATGGGCCTCACCCGCCGCACGCTCGGGATCGTCGGCGCCGGCGGCATCGGCTCCGAACTCATCCGCCTCGCGAAGCCCTTCTTCGGCCGCGTCCTCGCCGCCGACCCGGAGGTGCGGGAGGCGCAGATCGCCGCCCTCGGGGCAGAGAAGGCGGAGCTGCCGCGCCTTCTCGCGGAGGCGGATGCGGTGGTGGTCTGCTGCCTCCTCACGCCGAAGACGCGCCACCTGATCGGCGCCGCCGAGTTCGCCGCGATGAAGCCGACCGCCTATTTCGTCAATGTCGGCCGCGGCCCGATCCACGACGAGGCTGCGCTCGCCGAGGCGCTCCGCGCCGGGGAGATCGCCGGCGCCGGGCTCGACGTGACCGAAGTCGAGCCGATCTCGCCCGACTCGCCGCTCTTGGCCATGGAGAACGTGATCATCACGCCCCACGCCCTCTGCTGGACCGACGAATGCTTCGAGGAGATCGCCCGCACGGCGCTCCGCTCCATCGCCGATCTCAGCCTCGGCCGCCGGCCGCGCCACGTGGTGGAGCCGGTCTGAGCCGGTTCAGGGCGTCCAGTCGAGGAAGTTGGCGATGAGGCGAAGGCCCGTCGCCTGGCTTTTCTCCGGGTGGAACTGGACGCCGGCGAGGTTCCCCCGCGCCACCGCCGCCACCACCATCTCGCCATGCGCGACATGGGCGATCCGCGCCTCGGGGTTCCGTGGCCGGAGATGGTAGGAATGGACGAAATAGGCGTGGGCGCCGGGGGCGAGCCCGGCGAAGAGCGGGTGCTCGCCGAAGGAAAGCTCGTTCCAGCCCATATGCGGAATCTTCAGCTCGGGGTCGTTCGGCCGGAGATGCACGACCTCCCCCGGAATCCAGCCGAGGCCGGGCGTGTCGCCGTGCTCCCGCCCGACCGTCGCCATCAGCTGCATGCCGACGCAGATGCCGAGAAAGGGCGCGCCGCCCTTCACCGCCCGCTCCTCGATCGCCTCGACCATGCCGGGAACCGCGTCGAGCCCGGCGCGGCAATCGGCGAATGCCCCGACGCCGGGGAGGACGATGCGGTCCGCCTTCCGCACCGCCTCCGGATCCCGCGTCACGATCACGGGCGCGCCGGCGCCCTCGCGGCTCATGCGCTGGAACGCCTTTTCGGCGGAATGGAGGTTGCCGCTGTCATAGTCGACGATGGCGACGGTCATAGCGTCCCCTTGGTGGGGGGAATCGCGCCGGCGCGGCGTGGATCGGGCTCCACCGCCTCGCGGAGCGCCCGCGCCACGGCCTTGAAGCAGCTTTCCGCGATGTGGTGGGAGTTGACGCCGTAGAGCGTCTCCACATGCAGCGTCATGCCGGAATTCATCGCGAAGGCGGTGAAGAACTCCCGCACCAGTTCGGTGTCGAAGGCGCCGATCTTCTCCGCCGTCATCTCCACCTTCCAGACGAGGAAGGGCCGGCCCGAAAGATCGAGCGCGGCGCGGGTCAGCGTGTCGTCCATCGGAAGGTAGGCCGCGCCATAGCGGCGGATGCCCCGCTTGTCGCCCACCGCCTCCGCCAGCGCCTTGCCAAGCGCGATGCCGACATCCTCCACCGTGTGGTGGTCGTCGATGTGGAGATCGCCCTTCGCCGAAACCGCCATGTCGATCAGCGAATGGCGGGCCAGCTGGTCCAGCATGTGGTCGAAGAAGCCGACGCCGGTGCGGCGCTCGCCCGCGCCGGTCCCGTCGAGGTCGAGCGAGACGGAGATCTCCGTCTCGGCGGTCTTGCGTTCGAGGCTGGCGCTCCGGGCCATGCGCGTCTCCCTTGCGGCGGGGGCATATAGCGGCGCGGGCGCCGCGCCGGCAAGTTGCGACCGGCCGCCCCCCGGCCTATATCGCCGCCGACCCGCATGGGAGGCGCTTCGTGACCACGATCCTCGGCGTGAAGAAGGGCGGCGAGGTTGTGATCGCCGGCGACGGGCAGGTCAGCTTCGGCCAGACCGTCATCAAGGGCTCGGCGCGGAAGGTGCGCCGCCTCTCGCCCGGCGGGCGGGACGTGCTGGCGGGCTTCGCCGGCTCCACCGCCGACGCCTTCACCCTCTTCGAGCGGCTGGAGAAGAAGCTGGAGGCCGCGCCCGGCCAGCTCGCCCGCGCCGCCGTCGAGCTGGCGAAGGACTGGCGCACGGACAAGTACCTCCGCAACCTCGAGGCCATGCTTGTGGTGACGGACGGGCGGGACCTCCTGATGGTCACCGGCGCCGGCGACGTGCTGGAGCCGGAGGGCGGCGTCGCCGCGGTCGGCTCGGGCGGCAACTTCGCGCTCGCCGCCGCGCGGGCGCTCTACGAGAGCGATCTTTCGGCGGAGGAGATCGCCCGGAAGGCGCTGAAGATCGCCGCCGAGATCGATATCTACACGAACGAGAACGTGGCGGTCGAAACGCTCACGGCGGGCGGCGAGTGAAGCGGCCCCTCGTTCAATTTACCGCCCGGGCGGCCAGCCGGGGCTGCGCCGGCCGCATCCCCGGGTCGGGCGCCCACGCGCGTCACGCGCCGCTCGCCCGAAGGGAGGAGCGACGTCATCAAGCGCACGCGATCCGACGGCCCGCAGCGCCCTCCCGGGGCCGGTCGCGGCCCTTCGCGCTCATGACGCCACGTTGAAAGGCGCCCCCGAATGACCGAACTCACCCCCCGCGAGATCGTCTCCGAGCTCGACCGCTTCGTCATCGGCCAGAAGGAGGCGAAGCGAGCCGTGGCCGTGGCGCTCCGCGCCCGCTGGCGGCGGCGTCAGGTCGAGGGGCCGCTTAAGGCTGAGATCACGCCGAAAAACATCCTGATGATCGGCCCGACCGGCGTCGGCAAGACGGAGATCAGCCGCCGGCTCGCCCGGCTCGCCGGCGCGCCCTTCCTGAAGGTGGAGGCCACCAAGTTCACCGAGGTCGGCTATGTCGGCCGCGACGTCGAACAGATCGTCCGCGATCTCGTCGAGGCCGCCATCGTGATGAAGCGGGAGGAGCGGCGCGAGGGCGTGAAGGCCCGCGCCCACGAGGCGGCGGAGGACCGGGTGATCGAGGCCCTGGTCGGCGGCGACGCCCGCGAAAGCGTCCGCGACGCGTTCCGGCGGAAGCTCCGCGCCGGCGAGCTCGACGACAAGGAAGTCGAGATCGCCGTCGCCGACCAGTCGAACCCGCTCGGCATGCTCGACCTGCCGGGCGGCGCCGGGCAGATGGGCATGGTCAATATCGGCGATCTCTTCGGCAAGGCCTTCTCCGGCCGCACCAAGAAGCGGAAGATGAAGGTCTCCGACAGCTATGAGCTTCTCCTCGCCGAGGAGGCCGACAAGCTGGTGGACCAGGAGGAGATCACCCGCGAGGCGATCCGAGCGGTGGAGGAGGACGGGATCGTCTTCCTCGACGAGATCGACAAGGTCTGCGCCCGCTCCTCCGAGGGGGGCTTCCGCGGCGCCGATGTCAGCCGCGAGGGCGTTCAGCGGGACCTTCTGCCGCTGATCGAGGGCACCACCGTCACCACCAAGCACGGCGCGGTGAAGACCGACCATATCCTCTTCATCGCCTCGGGCGCCTTCCACATCGCCAAGCCGTCGGACCTCCTGCCCGAATTGCAGGGCCGGCTGCCGATCCGGGTCAGCCTGAGGGACCTCACCGAGGCCGACTTCGTCCGCATCCTGACCGAGCCCGACAACTCGCTCGTGAAGCAGTACGCCGCGCTGATGGGCGCCGAGGGCGTGACGGTCGAGTTCCGCGAGGACGGCGTCGCCTCCATCGCCCGCATCGCCGCCGAGGTGAACCGGGCGGTGGAGAACATCGGCGCGCGGCGGCTCTACACGGTGATGGAGCGCGTCTTCGAGGAGGCGAGCTTCGAG
>CALFYQ010000115.1 GCA_937952085.1 uncultured Paracoccaceae bacterium
CGGGCCACGCCGCGCGCGAAGGCGAAGAAGGGCGCAAGGAAGCGGCCGGCGATCCGTCTGAGGCCGCCGATCGACACGGGGCGCGCGGCGCGGACCGGGAAGTCTTCAAGGGGCAGGTCGGCCATTTGGAAGGCTCCTTTCCCGTTCACCCTGCGCGCCTCGGTCTGAGAAGTGCTTGGCCTCGACCTGAAGAAACGTGAAGTATCGTGAATTCGGCGGGCGGTCGGCTTCAGGTTCGGCGCGCCGGCGACGAGGATGACGGGGCGATGGAGATCCGGTTCGGAGACTTCCGGCTACTGAAGAAGGAACGGCGGCTCGTCGGCCCGGCCGGCGAGGTCGCGCTCGGCGACCGCTCGTTCGACATTCTCTCGGCGCTCCTCGATCGGCCTGACGCCGTGGTCGACAAGAACGATCTTCTCGACGCCGTCTGGCCCGGCGTCGCCGTCGCCGAGAACGCGCTCCAGGTCCATGTCTCGGCGCTGCGGAGGGCGATCGGGCCGGACCTGATCCGCACGGTGCATGGCCGCGGCTATCAATATGTCGGCCCCGCGCCGCACGGCGGCGCGGCGGCGCCCGCGACGGCGGGCGAGCGGCGCACCACCTCGCTCGCCGTCCTCCCCTTCGCCAGCGCCACGGACGACCCGCATCTCGCGCTCCTCGCCGACGGCGCGGCGGAGGACCTGATCGGCGAGCTGGCGCGCTATCGCCACCTCTCCGTCGTCGGCCACCGGCTGAGTTCGCAATTCCGCGGCGCGGAGACGGACCTTGCGGAGGCCGCGCGGCGGCTCTTCGTCGATTTCATCATCGACGGCAGCGTCCGCCGCTATGAAAGCGCGGTCCGCATCGCGGTCCGCCTGATCGACACCGGCAGCGGCGCGCATGTCTGGGGCGCCCGGTTCGACCGAGAGGCCGGGGATCTTCTTTCGATACAGGACGAGATCGTCGGCGCGGTAGTGGCCAAGCTCGCCTTCAATCTCGACGAGGCGGCCGAGCGGCAGCGCCGGCGCGACCCGACGACCTCCGAAGGCGCTTATGTCCAGTTCCTGCTCGCCCGGTCGAGCTGGCGCGCCGGCGACGCGGTGAAGGCGCTCGCCTCGGCGGAGCGGGCGCTGGAGATCGACCCAAGCTATGCCCGCGCCCATGCCTACGTCGCCTATTTCCTCGCCTTCGACCTCTTCGGGCAGTGGTATGGGCTGAGCGAGGCGGAATCGGTCCGACGCGCCCGGAAGGAACTCGACCTCTCCCTTGCGATGGATCGGTCGGACCCCTTCATTCTGCAACGCGCCGGGATGACGTTGCTGATGCTGGGAGAGCCGGCCGCCGGGCTCCGCTATGTCGATGCCGCAGCGCTCGAAAGCGCGAAGGACAGTGAAATTCTCGTGAACCAGGGCCTCTGCCTCGGCTGCTGTGGCCGGAAGGAGGAAGGCGCGGCGATGCTGGAGCAGGCGCTGGCGCTGGAGCCGCGGCTCGCGCCCGGCTGCTATTCGGCGCTCGCCGAGGTCCGGCACCTGCAGGGCGACTACGCCGCGAGCCTCGCCGCGCTCGACGCCGTGGCGGAGCCGCCACCCTATTTCGGCCTGCTCCGCGCCGCCAACCTCGCCCGTCTCGGCCGGATGGCGGAGGCGGCGGCCGCGCGCGGCGACGCGCCGGAGGGCTACGACGCCCCCCGCACCGCGCGGCGCGAGGCGATGCTCTGCCTCCTGCCGGAGGACCGCGACCACTGGCTCGAAAGCTTCCGGCTCGCCGGCGTGGACGTCTAGCGCGCCCTAGGCCGCCTCGAACCGCCAGAGATGGAGCGCGGCGCCTTCGCGCTTCAGCCAGTCCCGGCTCCGCCGCCAATCCGGACTGATCTTCTCCACCAGCGCCCAGAACCGGGGCCCGTGGTTCATCTCGATCAGGTGCGCCGCCTCATGCGCGGCGACGTAGTCGAGCACTTCGGGCGGCGCCATGGCGAGCCGCCAGGAGAAGGAGAGATCGCCCCGGCTGGTGCAGGAGCCCCAGCGGCCCTTCGTGTCCCGCAAGGAGAGCCGGCCGGGCTTCGCGCCGAGCGTCGCGGCGTGGCGATGGGCGGCCTCGGCCAGCGCGGCGCGGGCGCGCATCTTCAGCCAGGCGGCGATCCGCGGCCCCGCAGCGCCGGCGCCCGAAAGCGCCAGCCGCTCGCCTTCGATCGCCGGCGGCCGACGCGGGCCGGGCCGGGCCTCGACCGTGAGAAGCCGCCCGCTGACCGGCAGCGCCGCGCCCGGCGCCACCATGCGCGGGGCCGGGGCCCGCTCCAGCGCGGCGCGGAGCCAGTCGGCCTGCCGGACGAGGAAAAGCCGAAGCTCCGCCTCCCGCGCCGCCTTTGGCGCGGTCAGGCGCGGCCCCTCGCCGGTGGCGGGCACGGTGAGCGTGATCCGCCGCGCGGCGGCGGAGCGGCGGACCGTCACCTCCACCGGCGGATCGTCAAGCCGGAGGCGGCGCGGTCCGGCCATCGCTTACATGGAGACGGGCCGCGGCCGGCGCGGCGCCCTCGGTTTGGCCGGAGCGCCGGTCCGGACAAGCCGGAGCTTCGGCGCGGCCTCCGCCTGCTTCCCCGCCGGGTCCCGGTTCTCCTCAAGGAACTCCTCGATCCGCGGGCGGATCGAGTTGCGGAAGCGGGAGCCGTTGAAAACGCCGTAATGGCCGACTTCCTTCTGCTCCCAGTGGAACTTCAGCTTGCCGGGAAGCTCGGTGCAGAGGCCGTGCGCGGCGGCGGTCTGGCCGCGGCCGGTGATGTCGTCCTTCTCGCCCTCGATCGTCATCAGCGCGATGTCCGTGATCGCCTGCGGCCGGATCGGCCGCTTGTCGCGATACATCATCTGGCCGCGCGGCAGCAGATGCTTCTGGAACACCGTCTCGATCGTCTCGAGGTAGAACTCCGCGGTCATGTCCATCACCGCGAGATATTCGTCGTAGAAGGACGTATGCGCCTCCGCGCTCTCGCCGTCGCCGCGGACGAGGTTCTGGAACTGCTGCGCATGGGCGTCGAGATGCCGGTCGAGATTCATCGACATGAAGCCCGAAAGCTGCAGGAAGCCCGGATAGACGCGGCGCAGGAACCCCGGGTTCGGGAAGGGCACCGTGGTGACGACGTTCTTCTCGAACCAGGAGAGCGGGCGCGTCGTCGCCAGCACGTTCGGCTCGGTCGGGCTCCGCGTCGTGTCGATCGGCGAGCCCATCAGCACGACGGAGGAGGGGCGGTGCGCGTCACGGTCCTCGGCCATCAGCGAGGCCGCGGCGAGCACCGGCACGCCGGGCTGACAGACCGCCATCACCGCCGGCCGCTCGCCGGAGATCGCATGGATCCGGGCGCAGAACTCCCGCACGTAGTCGATGTATTCGTCGAGGCCGAACCGGCCGGCGGCGAGCGGCACGTCGCGCGCGTCCACCCAGTCGGTGATGTAGATCTCGTGGTCCGGCAGCATCGCCTTGAACGTGCCGCGCAGCAGCGTGGCGAAATGGCCCGACATCGGCGCGACCATCAGGATCGGCTGCTGGCTCCGCCGCCGCACGCCGTCCCGCCGGAAATGGAGGAGCGTGCAGAATGGCTTTTCGACCACCGGCTCCTCGATCACCGGCACCGGCTGCGGCAGCCCGGCCACCTCGGTCGCCTCGAGGCCGAATTCCGGCTTGCCGTAGCGCTTGGTGGCGGCGAGGAACATGTCCAGCGCCGCGGCCGTCGTCCGGGCCGGCGGCGACTCGGCGAAAGGGTTGAACGGATCCCGCAACGCATTGAGCGAGAGCCGCGCGGCGGCGCGCATGGGCGTGATGGCGGCATGCGTGTATTCGTAGGCGTGATAGAGCACGTCGAGATCTCCCCAGCGCCCTGGCGACCGGCAGGGCCGCACAGCGCCGCCGTCATGGAAGCGTCAAACTAGGTCCGGCGCCGCGGCGCCACAAGATTCTTTCGCATCCGCAAGAGACGACGCTACGTCAGCTAACGTTAAGGTTGCATAACCGGCCGTTGCGGCGGCCTTTGACTGCCGGATCGAATCATGGCATTGGCGCCGCTTCCGGATTCGGCCAGTCCCGAGGGAGCACGATGCCCAAAGACGAATGGGGCGTGAAGCGCCTGTGCGGCGCTTGCGGCGCGCGGTTCTACGACCTGAACCACAACCCGATCGCCTGCCCCGCCTGCGGCGCAGCCTATTCCCCCGACCTCGCGATGGCGATGAAGAGTCGCCTGACCAAGGCGACCGCCAAGGCGACCGACGACGACACCGACGACGAGGAGGATGTCGAACTCGTCGAGCGCGACGACGAGGAAGAGGAAGAGGCGGCGATCGTCGAGGACGATCTCGTCGTCGCGTCGGACGACGATGACGACGACGACGCCTCCGACGACGACGCGTCCGAAGACGAGGTGGACGACGAGATCGAGGACGACGACCTCGAGGAGGACGTTCTGCTCGCCGAGGACGACGAGGAGGAGGGCGACGACGAGCTCGGCGACTTCTCCGGCGTCGCCCGCGAGGAGAAGGACGTCTGACAGGTCTTGCGCCCGCCCGCGGCGGGCGTTAGGAGACGCGCCGTCCGGCCCCAACCGGACGGCGATGCGATCGGGGCCATAGCTCAGTTGGGAGAGCGCTTGAATGGCATTCAAGAGGTCAGG
>CALFYQ010000116.1 GCA_937952085.1 uncultured Paracoccaceae bacterium
CATCCGATTCCACGACTATGTGGGCGACGGATGGGCGGTGCTCTTCTCGCACCCGAAGGACTTCACGCCGGTCTGCACGACCGAACTCGGGCGGGTGGCGAAGCTCAAGCCGGAATTCGACAAGCGGGGCGGGAAGCTGATCGGCCTCTCGGTCGACCCGGTCGAGAACCACGCGAAATGGGCCGAGGACATCGCCGACGTGGCCGGGATGGCGCCGAACTATCCGATGATCGGCGACACCGAACTCAAGGTCGCGAAGCTCTACGAGATGCTGCCGGCCAGCATCGAGGGCGGCGCGGACGGCCGGACCGCGGCGGACAACGCCACGGTGCGGACGGTCTATTTCGTCGGGCCGGACAAGCGGATCAAGCTGATGCTGATCTATCCGATGACGACGGGCCGGAACTTCGACGAGATCCTTCGGGCGATCGATTCGATCCAGCTCGGCGCGAAGCATCGGATCGCGACGCCGGCGGACTGGAAGCCGGGCGAGGACGTGATCATCGCCGGCTCCGTCTCCAACGAGGAGGCGGCGCGGGCGTTTCCCGGGTACAAGACGGTGAAGCCCTATCTTCGCACCACGAAGCAGCCGGGCTGAGCCGGGCCGCTATTCCGCGGCGATCCGGTCCCTGAGGAAGGCGCCGGCGCGGGCGAGCGCCTCGTCCGCCTCGGGCGCCATGCCGCAGAAGAGATGCCAGGCGTGCGGCGCCCGGGCGAACCACTCGAGCCGGACGTCGCCGCAAGCGCCGCGGAGCTTTTCCGCCATCGCGGCCGCCTCGTCCTCCAGAAGCTCGATCCGGCTCGCCTGGATCAGCGCCGGCGGCGGGCGCGGCAGGTCGGCGAAGAGCGGCGAGGCGGTGGGCGCCTTCGCCTCCTCGGCCGAGACGTAGAAGTTCCGCGTCTCCTCGATCCGCGCGGCGGGCAGCATCGGGTCGGACCGGGCGTTCCGCTTCAGGCTCCGCATCGAGAGGGTGAGGTCGAGCCAGGGCGAGAAGACGGCGATCGCCGCCGGGTCCGGGAGACCCTCGGCGCGCGCGGCGACGAGGGTTGCGAAGGCGAGGCCACCGCCGGCGCTGTCCCCCGCGAAGGCGATGCGGGCGGGCTCGTAGCCGTTGGCGAGAAGGTCCTTGTAGCAGGCGAGCGCATCCTCGACCGCCGCCGGGTGCCGGGCCTCGGGCGCGAGCCGGTATTCCGGCAGGAGGGCGCGGGCCTGGGCGTGGCCGGCCAGCACGGCGGCGACGTGCCGGTGCGTGCCGCAGGAGCCCATCACATAGGCGCCGCCGTGGAGATAGAGGATCACCGCGCGCCGCTCCGGCCGCCCGCGGCTGATCCATTCGGCGCGGATCGGCCCGGCCGGCCCGTCGATCCGCGCCTCGGCGCGGTGCGACCCGGCGGGCCAGCGGAAGACCCGCGCCGCGGTCGCCTCGAACTGGGCGCGGAGGGCGATCGGGTCCTTCGCCCGGGCGAGGCGCGGCTTCTCCACCAGTCTCAGGAAGAGCGAGACGGCGGCGAGCCGGACGGACATCAGGCGCCGTCCCGGCGCCGCTCGATCGCCTGCCAGATCAGTTCGGCGACATTGGTGCCGTCGAAGCGCTGCATCTCCTGGATGCCGGTCGGCGAGGTGACGTTGATCTCGGTCAGCCAGTCGCCGATCACGTCGATGCCGACGAAGATGAGGCCGCGCTCCCGCAGCACCGAACCGATGCGCGCGCAGATCTCCCGATCCCGCGCGGTGAGGGCCACCTTCTCCGGCCGGCCGCCGACATGCATGTTGGAGCGCGTCTCGCCGGCCTGCGGCACGCGGTTGATGGCGCCCACCGCCTCGCCGTCGACCAGGATCACCCGCTTGTCGCCCTTCGAGACCGCGGGCAGGAACTTCTGCGCGATCAGCGGCTCCCGGTTGATGCCCATGAAGAGCTCGTGGAGCGAGGCGAGGTTGCCGTCGCCGCCCGCCAGCTTGAAGACGCCGGCGCCGCCATTGCCGTAGAGCGGCTTCAGGATCATGTCGCCGTGCCGGGCGCGGAAGGCGCGGATGTGCTCGAGGCTGCGGGCGATCATGGTCGGCGGCGTCAGGTCGGCGAAGTCCAGCACCAGGAGCTTCTCGGGGCAGTTCCGCACCCAGAACGGGTCGTTCACCACCAGCGTCTTCGGATGGATGCGTTCGAGAAGGTGGGTGTTGGTGATGTAGCTCATGTCGAAGGGCGGGTCCTGCCGCAGCAGCACCACGTCCATCGTCGAGAGATCGCGCGTCTCGCGGTCGCCGAGGGTGAAATGGTCGCCCCTCTTGCGGCGGACATTCAGCGGCCAGCCGGTCGCCACCACCCTGCCCTCGTCGAAGGCGAGGTCGGGGACGTGGTAGTAGAAGAGCCTGTGGCCCCGCGCCTCCGCCTCCTCGGCGAGACGGAAGGTGGAATCGGCGTCGATATCGACGCCGGCGATCGGGTCCATCTGGACGGCGACCTCGAGCCCCATGCGCGTAACCTCTTGATGCGGCGGCTCAGGCGCCGGCCCGCCGCTCGTCATACTTGGTCATGACGTGGCTCACCACCTCCTTGACGCCGGAGATCGAGCGGGCGTGGTTCACCACGCGGTCAAGCTCCTGCTCGCTGCGGGCGATGCCGATGAGGTGGACGACCTGGTCGACCGTCTCCACGTTGTAGTTGATGCTGGAGACGTGGGTGTCGCCGAGCAGCGCGCCGCGAAGCTGGGTCGAGATCCAGACGTCCTCGGCGTAGGAGCCGATGCCGGCGTCATTGGCGACGGTGATCTCGTTCACCACCTCCTTCACGTCCGGTGTCTCGAAGGCGATCTGCGCCGCGCGGATGCGCTGCTCGGGCCGCGGCACCGAACCAGTGAGAAGGACGCGGCCCTCGACCACCTCGGTCGAGACGTCCGCGAAGAGCGCCCGGTCCGCGTTCAGCAGGCTGTTGTTGAGGGTGACCTTGATCTCGAGGTCGGTCAGGGCCTGCCTGGTGGAGCGCTCCTGCGCCACCGAGACGCCGGTCGTCGCCAGCGCGCCAACCCCGAGGCCCGCGGCGCAACCGCTTGTCACGCCAGCCAGAAGCGCGACGCAAAGCGCGCGCGCGAAAAGAGTGGTTCCGCTCATCGTCTCGCCTTTCGCCTCAAGGCCGGGCGTTTCTGATGATCTCCGCCCGGCCCGCAGCGTCCACGAGGACGAGGTCGAGCCGAAGCGGGCCGTCGCCCGATCCGGCCGACAACATATACGTTTCGGCGGCCATCTCCAAGCGCCGCCAGCCGGTTGGGCCGACCGGATCATCCTCGACGGGACCTTTGCGTCCCTTCACCTCGGCGAAGACGAGGCAGTCGCCTTCGCGCACCACGAGGTCGATCTCCCCGGCCGGGCAGCGCCAGCGGCGGGCGAGGATGGCGGCGCCGGCCGCGACATAGGCCCGCGCCGCGGCCTCCTCTGCGGCGAGGCCGGCCGCATGGTTGCGGGCACCGCGGGCGGCGCGGCTCACCGATCCGGCCGAAAGGTTGACGCGTGCGCCGGGCGCGCGCTCGGCGGGCGCCTTAACCCGGAGCGCGCGGCGGGCGCACGCTCGGCGCAGGCGTCAACCGGCGTCATCGGCAAGCTCGAGCGCGCGGGCGTAGACGCGGCGGCGCGGCAGGCCGGTGGCGGCGGCGACGCTGGCGGCCGCATCCCGCACGCCCATCGAGGCGAGGGCGCGGCGGAGAAGCGCGTCGAGATCGCCGGCCGCCGCCTCCGCCGCCTCGGCCGAGGGCGGACCGACGACGAGGACGATCTCGCCCTTCGGCGTCTCGCCCGCATAGCCGGCGGCGAGGTCGGCGAGGGAGGCGCGGCGCACCTCCTCGTGGAGCTTGGTGAGCTCCCGGCAGACCGCCGCGGGGCGGCCGGCGCCGAGCGTCGCCGCCATGTCGGCCAGCGTCTCGGCGAGGCGGCGCGGGCTTTCGTAGAAGACGAGCGTGGCGGGGACCGCGGCGAGCGCCGAAAGCTCCGCCCGCCGCGCGGCGGCTTTCGGCGGCAGGAAGCCCGCGAAGAGGAACCGGTCAGTCGGCAGGCCGGCGACGGCGAGCGCGGCGAGAAGCGCGGAGGCGCCCGGCAGGGCGTGGACCGGGAGGCCCCGCGCAATCGCCTCCTCGGCCAGCTTGTAGCCGGGATCGGCGAGCAGCGGCGTGCCGGCGTCGGAGACGTAGACGACGCTTTCCCCCGCCTCGATCCGGGCGAGAAGGCCCGGCCGCGCGGCGGCCCCGTTCCGGTCATGATAGGCGACCATCGGCCGGCCGGCGCGGGCGACGCCATGGATCGCCA
Organism: uncultured Paracoccaceae bacterium; assembly: GCA_937952085.1. Classification (GTDB taxonomy): domain Bacteria; phylum Pseudomonadota; class Alphaproteobacteria; order Rhodobacterales; family Rhodobacteraceae; genus Pikeienuella. The sequence goes on from CALFYQ010000116.1 coordinate 4,292, forward strand.
TGAGTTTCAGCGCGGTGCGCGTGTCTTCCGCGGCGATCACGTCGGCGCGGGCGAGCGCGTCGAGCGCGCGCAGCGTCACGTCCGCGGCGGCGCCGATCGGCGTCGCCGCGAGCCAGAGCCCAGGGGCGAGGCGCGCCCGCTCCGCTCCCGCGGCCGCCGCCTGCGCCCCGGCGCGTTGCCTTCCATCCGTCCCGGCCATACTCTCCCGCCCGTTTCACGGGAGGAGGCCCGAAACATGTGGGGATGCGCAAGCGCCCAAATCCGCGGCGTGGCCGGGCGGACGTTCCGCGCCGTTGCGGCGGCCGGCTTCGCGCTGGCGCTCGCGGCCTGTCAGACCCCGCCGCCGCCGCAGGCCGGCGGAAGCGGCGGCGGCGCGTCGACGGGCGGCCCGGCCCCGGCGACGCAGCCGGCGCGGGTGGACCCGAACGGGCCGGTGATCCTCGCGCTCCTCGCGCCGACGACCTCCTCGAGCCAGGCGGCCTCCCGCGCGGCGCAGGACCTTGTCGCGGCGGCGCAGATCGCGATGGGCGAGATGGCGCCGCCGAATCTCGTCATGAAGGTCTACGACACCAAGGGCACCGCCGCGGGCGCGGCTGAGGTGGCGGGCCACGCCGTCCGCGACGGCGCGGCGGTGATCATCGGGCCGCTCCTCGGCGAGGCGACCCAGGCCGCGGCGCCGGTGGCGGCGCAGGCCGGCCTCACGGTCTATTCCTTCTCGAACGACGCCGAGGCGGCGGGCGGCAACGTCTTCCTGCTCGGCCAGCTTCCGGGCGACGAGCTGCGGCGCGTGCTCGGCTATGCCGGTTCGCAGGGAATCGGCCAGGTCGCCATCGTGCACCCGGCGGACCGCTACGGCGAGGCGGTGGCGGCGGACGCGCGGGCGGCGGGGCGCGACGCGGGCGTCGGCGTCGGGCCGATCGTCTCCTATCCGCGGAGCTTCGAGGGCATCCAGGGCGCGGCGCAGGGCGGCGCCTCCGAGATCCGCAGCTCCGGCGCGGGCGCGGTGGTGATCGCCGACGCCGGCGACGGGCTCCGCTCCATGGCCTCCTTCCTCGCCTATTACGACCTGTCGCCCAACGTGGTGAAATATATGGGGCTTTCGCGCTGGGACGACCCGCGGAACGCCTCCGAGACGCCGCTTCAGGGCGGCTGGTACGCGGCGGCGGACCCGGCGCGGCGCGCCGCCTTCGGCGAGCGGTTCCGCGCGCGAATGGCGCGCGAGCCCTCGCCGCTCGCCCCGATCGGCTATGACGCGGCCTCGGCGGCCATCGCCATGCTGAAGGCGGCGCAGGCCGGCGGGCCGGCGGCCTTCACCCCGGCCGCGGCCACCGCGCGGGCCTTCGAGGGCGCGACCGGGCCGTTCCGGCTGACGCCCGACGGGCTCAACCGGCGCAGCCTCGCCGTGCTGGAGATGACGCCGAACGGCCCGGCGGTGCTCGACCCGGCGCCCGGCGCGGCGCCGGGCGCCTGACGCGGGAGACAGGAATGGGCGGGGCGGCGGCGGCCGCCGCGACGGAAGAGCGCCGGCCGGCCGAGGCGCTGGCCATCAAGCTCGCCGCCGCGGCCAAGGCGAAGGACAAGCGAGCGGCCGGCGTCGCGGCGCTGGCGGAATCGCTGGAGGCGGGGCGGCGCGCCGCGCTGGCGAAGCTCGGCGGCGCGCGGGATTCCGGGCCGCGGGTGGCGCGGGCGCTGGCCGAGGCGACCGACCTCGCGGTGCAGGGCGCGCTCGCCTTCGCGACGACGGCGCTTCACCCCAACCATGCGCGGGATGCGAGCGAGGGCTTCGCGGTGCTCGCCGTCGGCGGCTATGGCCGCGGCGAGATGGCGCCCTTTTCCGACGTGGATCTTCTCTTCCTGATCCCCGGCAAGAAGACCGCCTGGATCGAGCAGGCGATCGAGGCGACGCTCTATCTCCTCTGGGACCTGAAGCTGAAGGTGGGCCAGTCGGTCCGCTCCATCTCGGAATGCAAGCGGCAGGCGCGCGGGGACATCACGATCCGCACCACGCTTCTGGAGAAGCGGCACATCTGGGGCGACGAGGCGCTTTCGGACAGGCTGAAGGCGGAGCTGAGGAAGCTCTTCCACGCCACCGGGCCGGAATTCGTCGAGGCCAAGCTCGCCGAGCGGGACGCCCGCCATTCCCGGCAGGGCGGCTCCCGCTACCTGGTCGAGCCGAACGTGAAGGAGGGCAAGGGCGGGCTTCGCGACCTCCAGACCCTCTACTGGCTGGCGAAATACGTCTACGACGCGGAGGAGCCTGCGGAGCTGATCGAGAAGGGCGTCCTCAAGGCGGAGGAGGCGGAGGTGTTCGCCGCCGCGTCCTCCTTCCTCTGGACGGTGCGCTGCCATCTCCATGACCTCGCGGGGCGGGCGCAGGAGCAGCTCACCTTCGACTTCCAGGTCGAGATCGCGAAGCGGCTCGGCTTCGAGGCGCAGGGCGGCAAGCGCGCCGTCGAGGTCTTCATGCAGCGCTATTTCCGCCATGCGAAGGATGTGGGCGATCTCACCCGCTTCTTCTGCGCGGCGCTGGAGGCGGACCAGAAGAAGCCGCGGCCGGGGCTCGGCCGGCTGATGCGGGCCTTCTCCTTCGGGGCCGGGCGGGAGGACCCGATCGGCCTCTACTTCCGCGACGGGCGGCTCGACGTCGCCGACGAGCGCTGGTTCGACGAGGACCCGATCAACATCCTCCGCATCTTCGAGGAGGGGCTGCGCACCGGCGCGCTGATCCACCCGAACGCGCACCGGATGGTGGCGCGCAAGCTCCACCTGATCGACGACGCCTTCCGCGCCGACCCGGAGGCGAACCGCATCTTCCTCGGCCTGATGGAGCCGAAGGGGGACCCGGAGCGGGCGCTCAGGCGCATGAACGAAACCGGCGTTCTCGGCGCCTTCGTGCCCGAATTCGACCGGATCGTCTCGCTCATGCAGTTCAACATGTACCACTCCTACACGGTGGACGAGCACACGATCCTCGCCGTCGGCAGCCTGAAGCGGCTGGCCGGGGGCGAGCTGATCCAGGACCTGCCGGTGGCGAGCGAGATCATCGCCAAGGGCGTGGACATGCTCGTCCTCAGCCTCGCGCTCTTCTTCCACGACATCGGCAAGGGCCAGGCGCGGCCGCACGAGGAGGTGGGGGCCGAGGTCGCGGCGCGTGTCTGCGCCCGGTTCGGGCTCGACGCGGGGCGGACGGAACTGGTGGAATGGCTGGTGCGCCATCACCTCCTGATGTCCGACGTCGCCCAGAAGCGGGACATCTCGGACCCGGCGACGGTGCGCGCCTTCGCCGACCAGGTGCGAAGCGTGGAGCGGCTGAAGCTCCTCCTCGTGCTGACCGCGCTCGACATCCGGGCGGTGGGGCCGAATGTCTGGAACAACTGGAAGGCGCAGCTTCTGCGCAATCTGCATTCCGACACGCTGGCGCTTCTCGCGGTCGGGCATGAGGGCGTCTCGCGGGCCAGCCGGGTGGAGGAGGCGAAGAGCCGGCTCCGCACCCGCCTCGCCCACTGGAAGAAGGAGGACGTGGAGGACTGGATCGCCCGCCACTATCCGCCCTTCTGGCTCGGCCTCGACGCCGAGACGCATGAGCGGATGGCCGAGATGGCCCGGACCGCGAAGATCGACCAGGTCAATTCCCGCTTCGACGACGACCCGAGCCGCGACGCGACGCGCTGCTCCTTCTACATGCTGGACCATCCCGGCCTCTTCTCCCGCATCGCGGGGGCGCTGGCGCTGGCCGGGGCCTCGGTGCGGGACGCGCGCGTCTTCACCTCGTCCGACGGGATGACCACCGCCGTCTTCTGGGTGCAGGACCGCGAGGGCCGCCCGTTCGAGGCGTCCGAGCATGAGCGGATGAAGAAGTCGATCCACCGGGCGCTCCGCGGCGAATACGTCGCCCGCGACGCGCTGAAGCCGAAGCGCGAGCTCCGCAAGCGCGAGCGGCCCTTCGACGTGCCGACCACGATCACCTTCGACAACGAAAGCTCCGACCTCTACACGGTCATCGAGGTCGACACGCGGGACCGGGTGGGCCTGCTCTACGACCTCACGCGCGCGCTCTCCGCGGCGAGCCTCAACATCGTCTCGGCGGTCGTGACCACCTATGGCGAGCAGGCGGTCGACAGCTTCTATGTGAAGGACCTGTTCGGGTTGAAGATCCGCACCGCGGCGAAGCAGAAGCAGATCGAGACGCGGCTCCGCGAGGCGATCCGGCGGGCCGCCGACGAGGCGGAGGCCGCCGATTGACCGAGGCGCCGGCGCGGCCGATCCGGCTTCTGCGCAGTTTCGCCACGGTCGGCTCCTGGACCATGGCGAGCCGCGTTCTCGGCTTCGTGCGGGATGCGATGATCGCCGCGCTGCTTGGGGCCGGACCGGCGGCGGATGCGTTCTTCGTCGCCTTTCGCCTCCCGAACATGTTCCGCCGCTTCTTCGCGGAAGGCGCGTTCAACATGGCCTTCGTGCCGCTCTTCTCGAAGCGGCTGGAGGCGGGGGAGGATGCGCGGGGCTTCGCCGAGGAGGCGCTGGCGGGGCTTTCCTTCATCCTTCTCCTCATCACCGCGGCGGCGCTGGTCTTCATGCCGGCGCTGGTCTTCCTGCTCGCGGCCGGCTTCGCGGACGACCCGGCGCGGTTCGACCCGGCGGTGCTCTATGGCCGCATCCAGTTCCCCTATCTCCTCTGCATGGCGCTGACGGCGCTCTTTTCCGGCGTTCTCAACGCGCTCGGGCGGTTCGCGGCGCCGGCGGCGGCGCCGCTGCTGCTGAACGGCCTCACCATCGCCTCGATGGGGTTCGCCGCGTCGACCGAAGGGTCGGTCGGCGCCGCGCTTTCGGTGGGGGTGCTCGCCTCGGGCTTCGCGCAGGTCTGGCTGGTGGCCTGGGCGGCGCGGCGCGAAGGCTTCTCGCTGCGCCTTCGTCAGCCGCGCTGGACGCCGGCCATGCGCCGGCTGGTGCGGCTGGGCGTGCCCGGCGTTCTGGCGGGCGGCGTGGCGCAGATCAACATCCTCGTCGGCACGATGATCGCCAGCTTCTTCGCCGGCGCGGTCTCCTGGCTCTCCTACGCCGACCGGCTCTATCAGCTTCCGCTTGGCGTGGTGGGCGTGGCGATCGGCGTGGTGCTGCTGCCGGAGCTTTCGCGCCGGGCGGCGGCCGGCGACATGGCCGGGGCGCGCGACGCGTTCTGCCGGGCGGCGGAGTTCTCGCTGATCCTGACGCTTCCGGCGACGGCCGGGCTGGCGGCGCTGGCGGAGCCGCTTTCGGCCGTCCTCTTCGGCCGCGGCGCCTTCAGCGCGGAGGATGTGGACGCGGTGGGCGCGGCGACCCTGCTCTATGCGCTGGGGCTGCCCGCCTATGTGCTTCAGCGGGTGGTCCAGCCCGCCTTCTTCGCGCGCGAGGACACGCGGACGCCGCTGCGCTGCGCGATGGTCTCCGTGGCGGTGAACACGGCGATTTCCGCCGGGGGCGCGCCGCTTTTCGGGTGGTTGGCGATTCCGGTCGGCACGGCGGTGGCGGGGTGGCTCAACCTCTGGATGCTCTGGCGCGCGGCGCGGCGGTTCGGCGACGCCACGGCGCCGGACGAGCGGCTTCGGGCGCGGGCCCCGCTGATGGTCGCCTCGTCGCTGATCATGGCGGCCGCGCTCCTCGCCGGCGCGTGGCGGCTCGACGCGGCGCTCTCGGCGCCGGGGCTCCGCTATCTCGCGCTCTTCGGCCTCGTCCTCGCCGGCGGCGCGATCTACTTCGCGGCGGCCTTCGGGCTTGGCGCGGTGCGGATGACGGATCTGCGGGCCGGGTTCCGGAAGGGGCGGCGCTAGGCGGAGAGGGGCGGGCGCGGCCCGGACCGGGCGGGCGCGCAAGCGGAGGCCGAAGACGGGCGCCGCCTGAACCGACATCGCCCAAATCGGGCCGGCGCTACGGAAGTCTCCGAGAGCGAAGGAGGCGGAGCCGGGCGACGCGACGGCGCCCGCGCGGGCCGGTTGCGCCGGTGCTATGCTCTCCGGAAAACGCCGGAGGAAGCCGATGAACGCCGCCCCGCCCCGCGCCCGGCTCGCGACGCACGAGGTCGCCAACCAGCCGCCGCCCTATGAGGACCGGAACCTCTATCTCGAGGATCGGGCGCTCCGCGACGCGGTGCGGCGAGAGGCGGGGGACTGGCTCGACTCCGCCGCCGCGCAGCTCGGCGCCGCGGCGGGCTCGGCCGAGGTGCTGGCGCTCGGCGACGAGGCGAACCGGCGGCCGCCCGAGCTGAAGCAGTTCGATCGCTGGGGCCGGCGGCTGGACGAGGTCGTCTTCCATCCAGCATATCACCGCCTGATGGCGCTGGCGATGGACCACCGGATCCACGACATCGCCTGGTCGGCGCCCGGCCCCGCGCCCCATGCCGGCCATGCCGCGCTTCTCGCGCTTTTCACCGAGGCCGAGGCGGGGACGATGTGCCCCGTCAACATGACCTACGCCGCCGCGCCGGCGCTCCGCTCCGACGCCGCGGGCCGGCCCTGGGCGGAGAAGCTGGTGGGCGGGCGCTACGACGCGCCGCTCCGGCCCTTCGCGGAGAAGGCGGGCGTCACCGTCGGCATGGCGATGACCGAAAAACAGGGCGGCTCGGACGTGCGCGCCAACGCCACGATGGCGGCGCCGGACGGCGAAGGCTTCCGGCTGACCGGGCACAAGTGGTTCTGCTCGGCGCCGATGTCGGACGCCTTCCTGACGCTGGCGCAGGGGCCGGGCGGGCTCACCTGCTTCCTCGTCCCCCGCATCCTGCCGGACGGAGAGCGGAACGGGGTCCAGGTGATGCGGCTGAAGGAAAAGCTTGGCAACAAGGCCAACGCCTCCTCCGAGATCGAGTATCACGGCGCCTGGGCGGAGCGGCTCGGCGAGCCGGGGCGCGGCGTCAACGCGATCATCGAGATGGTCCATCACACGCGGCTCGGCACCATCTCCGGCACGCTCGGGATCATGCGGCGGGCGCTGGCGGAGGCGGTCCACCATGTCTCGCACCGGCGGGCCTTCCAGCGGCGGCTGATCGACCAGCCGGCGATGCGCGGGGTGATCGCCGACCTTCAGGTCGAATACGAGGCGGCGGCGGCGCTGGTGATCCATGTCGCGGCGCGGTTCGACGCGGAGACGCCGGAAGGCCGGGCCTATGCGCGGCTGGCGGTGGCGCTGGCGAAGTATCTCCTCACCAAGCGCTGCCCGAACTTCGTCTACGAGTGCATGGAGTGCCTCGGCGGCGCCGGCTATGTCGAGGAGGGGCCGCTCCCGCGCTATTTCCGCGAAAGCCCGCTCAACGCGATCTGGGAAGGTTCCGGCAACGTCATCGCGCTCGACGCGCTGCGGACGCTGGCGCGCGCGCCGGAGGCGGCGGAGGGGCTGATCGCGGAGCTGGCGGCGGCGGGCGGGGGGCTGGCCGACGAGGCGAAGGCGATCCTCGCGGCGCGGCCCGGCGAGGCGGCGGCTCGGCATGTGGCGGAGCGGCTCGCGCTGCTCCTCCAGGCGGCGCTCCTCGCGCGGCACGGGCCGGCGGCGGTCTCCGACGCCTTCGCGGCGACGCGGCTCTCGGGCGGCGCGCTCACCTTCGGCGCGGCGGCGGGCCGGGCGGATGTGGACGGCGTGCTGGAGCGCGTCGGGCCATGCGGGTTCTGATCGTCGGGGCCGGGCCGACCGGGCTGACCGCGGCGGTGGAGCTGGCCCGGCGCGGGCTGATCGCCGAGATCGTCGAGCGGCGGGAGGCGCCCTCGCCGCTCTCCCGCGCCGTCGGGATCACGCCGCGGAGCCTTGCGATCCTCTCGCCTTCGGGGGCGGCGGAAGCGATCCTCCGCGAGGGCGCGCCGCTGGAGACGGCGCGCATCCACCGCGGCGCGCGGCTTCTTTTCGAGCTGCCGGCGCGGTCGGAACGGGCGCCCTTCCCCCACATGATCGCCCTGCCGCAGGACCGGACGGAGGCGGCGCTGCTCGATGCGCTCGCCCGCCATGGCGGCGCGGTGGGTTGGGGGCGCGAGTTGGCCGAGGCACGGGAGGAGGCGGGGCGCGTCGTCGCCCGATTCGCCGATGGCGGCGAGGCGGCCTATGACCTCGTCCTCGGCGCGGACGGCGTGCGGAGCCGGGTGCGCGACGCCGCCGGGATCGCCTTCGACGGGATCGACCTGCCGGAGGAATGGTCGATCGCGGATGTCGAGGCGGCGGGCTGGCCGCATGAGCGCGCCTTCGCGATCTTCACCGGAGAGGCGGGGGAGATCGCCGTCGTCGCCCCGCTCGGCGGCGGGCGCTACCGGGTGATCGCGGACCGGCCGGGCGCCCTTGCCCGCCTGCCGCTGAAGATCGAGGCGACGCGGGTGCGCGCCGAACGCTCCTTCCGGATCTCGGTGCGGCAGGCGGCGCGCTACGAGGCGGGGCGGCTCCATCTCGCCGGCGACGCGGCGCATTGCCATTCGCCGGTCGGCGGGCGCGGTATGAATCTCGGCATCTCCGACGCCGCCGCCTTCGCCGAGGCGTTGGCGGCCGGGCGGCTGGCGGGCTGGTCCGCGGCGCGCCACGCCGAGGGGAAGGCCACCATCGCGATGACCGAGCGCGGCCGCCGGCTGATGACGGACCCGTCCGGCTTCGGCCGGGCGCGGCGGCGCCTCGTCTTCGCCGCGCTCGCCGCCCTGCCGCCGCTCCGGCGCCGGCTCGGCCGCCTTGCGGTAGAATTGTAGGCGGAAAGGGGGCTTACGTTGAAAATATTGAAGAGTGTATTTTTGATAGCGGCGATACAGATTCTTAGCGGCCGCTTGCGCCGGATTGAAAACCGCACTATACTAAGCGTTGCTAACGTTACTCTCTATCGAACCGCTGCTTCCGTTCTACGGCACTCAGTCGATCGATCCAGACTGACAACGCCGGGCCGCCGCATCCTGCGGGCGGCGAAAGAACAGGAGACACGGACATGGCCGCTGGCACCGTGAAATGGTTCAATCCGACCAAGGGTTTTGGCTTCATCGAGCCGGAGAATGGCGGGAAGGACGTCTTCGTCCACATCTCGGCCGTGGAACGCGCCGGTCTGACGACGCTCGCTGACGCCCAGAAAGTCACCTTCGACATCGAAGCTGGCCGTGACGGCCGTCAGTCCGCGATCAACATCGTTCTGGCCTGACACGCGCACTGCCGAGCGGCGTCCGCGCCGCTCGGCGATCCGTTCCGTGCGCCTCGGCTCCGCCGGGCTGCCGCCCGCGGCGAAAAGGAGGCGCGAAATGAGCCGGAACGAAGGATCTT
>CALFYQ010000117.1 GCA_937952085.1 uncultured Paracoccaceae bacterium
GGTCCGCCTGCGCCAGCGCGGCGTCGGAGGTGTCGATCCCCGCCTCGGCGGCGCTGCGGAGCACCGAATGCACCCGCGCATTCGCGTATTGCACGTACCAGACCGGGTTGTCCTTCGACTGCTCCAGCGCCTTGGCGAAGTCGAAGTCGAGCGGCGCGTCGTTCTTCCGGGTCAGCATGGTGAAGCGGGCGACATCGGCGCCCACCTCGTCCACGAGATCGCGGAGCGTGACGAAATCGCCGGCCCGCTTCGACATCTTGTAGGGCTCGCCGTTCTTGAAGAGCTTCACGAGCTGGACGAGCTTCACGTCAAGCTCGGCCTTGCCGCCGGAGACGGCCGCGACCACCGCCTTCAGCCGCTTCACATAGCCGCCATGGTCGGCGCCGAGCACGTCGATCAGAAGGTCGTAGCCGCGCCGCACCTTGTCGGCGTGATAGGCGATGTCGGGGGCGAAATAGGTCCAGCTCCCGTCGGATTTCTTCACCGGCCGGTCGACGTCGTCGCCATAGGCGGAGGAGCGGAAGAGCACCTGCTCCCGCGGCTCCCAATCCTCCGGCGTCTTGCCCTTCGGCGGCTCCAGCACGCCGCGATAGATGAGGCCCTTCGCCTCAAGCTCGCCGAGCGCGGCCTCGACCGCGCCGGCCTCGGCCAGCGCCCGCTCGGACTGGAACCGGTCCATCTTCACGCCGAGCGCGGCGAGATCCTCGCGGATCGTTTTCATCATCGCCTGCGCGGCGAAGTCCCGCACCGCCGGCAGCCAGTCGTCCTCGGGCTTGTCGAGCAGGCTGTCGCCGAAGACCGCCTTCAGCGCGACGCCGACCGGCGCGAGATAGTCGCCGGGATAGAGGCCGGGCGCGATCTCCACCTGGCGGCCATGCGCCTCCTGGTAGCGGTAATGGGCGGAGCGGGCGAGCACGTCCACCTGCGCGCCGGCGTCGTTGATGTAGTATTCACGCGTCACCGACCAGCCGGCGAAATCGAGGAGTGACGCCAGCGCGTCACCGAAGACCGCGCCGCGGGCGTGGCCGACATGGAGCGGCCCGGTCGGGTTTGCTGAGACGTATTCGACATTCACCTTCCGCCCGTTGGCGGGGAGGCGGCCGTAATCGGCGCCGGCCTCGAGCGCCGCCTTCGCCTCGCCGAACCAGACCGAGGGGTCGAGCCGGAGGTTGACAAAGCCGGGCCCGGCGATCTCCGCCTTCAGCACCCGCGGGTCCGCCTCGAGCTTCGGGACGAGGCGCGCGGCGACCTCGCGCGGCGGCAGCTTCGCCGCCTTGGCCAGCGCCATCGCCGCATTCGTCGCCATGTCGCCATGGCCGGCGTCCCGCGGCGGCTCGACCGCTACGGGCGAAAGGTCGAGCCCTTCGGGCAGGGCGCCCTCGGCGATCAGCGCGGTGAGCGCGTCGCGGACGAGGGCGGCGAGGGCGGCGAAGGGATGGGCGCTCATGGGTGCGGACTTTCCTCAGATCGCGCGGCCTCTAGCACGGGCCGCGCCGGCGGGCCAACCGCCGGATCGGCGCGCCTGCTGGACGAATCGCATGGGCCGGGCGATGGCGGCGGATGGCCGCGCTCCCCGTTCCGCTCCGCGCCGCCGGGGCGATGATCCTCTGCTGCGCCTTCGTCGCCCTAAGCACCTTTCTGGCGAAGGCGCTGGGCAAGGGCGTGGAGGGGACGCCGATGCACCCGTTCATGGTGGTGGTCGGCCGCTATGGCGTCGCGGCGCTCACGCTCGCGCTTCTGGTCTGGGCGCGGCGGACGCCGCTCCGGGGCGCGCCGCTCCTCCTCTATGCCGGGCGCTCGGGCTGCGGCTGGATGAGCGTCACCGCGCTTTTCGCCGCCTCGGCGATGATCCCGCTGGCCGATGCGACGGCGCTCAGTTTCCTATCGCCGGTCTTCTCGCTCGTGCTCGCGATCCTCTTTCTCGGCGAGAAGGTCGGGCCGGTGCGCTGGGGCGCGGCGGCGATCGCGCTCTCGGGCGGCGCGCTGCTGGTCCGGCCGGGATTCCAGGCGGTGGAGCCGGGCGCGCTCGTCGCGCTCTTCGCGGCGGTGACGATGGCGGCGGAGCTTGTCTTCGCCAAGCTCCTCGCGCGGCGCGAGGGCGTCCTGCGGATGCTCTTCTACACCAACCTTTTCGGCGCCGTCTTCGCGCTCATCGCGGGCTCGTTCGTCTGGCGCGCGCCGACCGGGACGGAGCTGATCCTGATGGCCTTCGTCGCCTGGACGATGGTGGCCGGTCAGGCGCTCTACATGATCGCGTTGAAGATCGCCGACGCCAGTTTCGTGACGCCTTTCTTCTACGGCACGCTGCTTTTCGCCGCGCTCTACGACTGGGCCTGGTTCGGAACGGTGCCGGCGCCGCTCTCCTTCGCCGGGGCGGGGCTCATCGTCGGCGGCGCGGCGCTTCTCGCCTTTCGCGACGCGAAGCGGCGGGATGCCGCCGCGGAGTAGACGCAAGCAGTTGATCGTCGCGCCCCGGCGCCGCACAATATCTTCCTGTCGAGCAGAAAAGGACGAGCCGAATGGCCGCCGAGCCCCAGCGCGCCGCAGACGACCTGTTCGCGGCCGAGGACGCCGCCTCCAAGGCCTATGACGCCTCCGCCATCGAGGTGCTGGAGGGGCTGGAGCCCGTCCGCAAGCGCCCCGGCATGTATATCGGCGGCACCGACGAACGCGCGCTCCATCACCTCGTCGCCGAGGTGCTCGACAACTCGATGGACGAGGCGGTGGCCGGCCACGCCTCCCGCATCGAGATCGAGATGCTGGCGGACGGCGCCTGCCGGATCTCCGACAATGGCCGCGGCATCCCGGTGGACCCGCATCCGCGCTTTCCCGGAAAGTCGGCGCTCGAGGTGATCCTCACCACGCTCCATTCCGGCGGCAAGTTCTCCGGCAAGGCCTACCAGACCTCGGGCGGCCTTCACGGCGTCGGCGTCTCGGTGGTCAACGCGCTTTCGGACCATATGGAGGTCGAGGTGGCGCGGGACCGGACGCTCTGGCGCCAGACCTTCTCCCGCGGCCACCCGCAGGGGCCGCTGGAGCGGGTCGGTGCGGCGCCGAACCGGCGCGGCACCACCGTCACCTTCCACCCGGACGGGGAAATCTTCGGACCGCGCGCGGCGCTGAAGCCGGCGCGGCTCTGGAAGATGGCGCGCTCGAAGGCCTATCTCTTCCGCGGCGTCGAGATCCGCTGGCGCTGCGTGCCGGAACTCGCCACCGACGAGATCCCCGAGGAGGACGTCTTCCACTTCCCCGGCGGCCTCGCCGATTTCCTCGCCGCCACGCTGAAAGGCGCGGCGACCGAGACGCCGAAGCCCTTCGCCGGCAAGGTGGACTTCGCCGAGAAGTTCGGCGCGGGAACCGCCGGCTCGGTCGAATGGGCGATCGCCTGGACGCCGGAGCTCGACCCCTTCGTCTCCTCCTACTGCAACACGGTGCCGACGCCCGAGGGCGGCACGCATGAGGCGGGGTTCCGCAACGCGCTCGTCCGCGGCGTCCGCGCCTATGGCGAACTCGCCGGCAACCGCCGCGCCGCGCAGGTTCAGGCGGAGGATGTCTTCGCGTCGGGCTGCGCGATGATCTCCGCCTTCATCCGCGACCCGGATTTCGTGGGCCAGACCAAGGACCGGCTCTCCACCGTCGAGGCGCAGCGCCTCGTCGAGGGCGCGGTGCGGGACCATTGGGACAACTGGCTCGCCGCCGACCCGAAGGCGGCCGGCGCGCTCCTCGAAGCCTTCATCGAGAAGGCGGAGGAGCGGCAGCGGCGGCGGAAGGAGAAGGAGACGGCGCGGAAGACCGCGACGAAGAAGCTCCGCCTCCCCGGCAAGCTGGTGGACTGCTCCGCCACCGACCGGCGCGGCACCGAGATCTTCCTCGTCGAGGGCGACAGCGCCGGCGGCTCCGCCAAGATGGCGCGGGACCGGAAGTTCCAGGCCCTTCTCCCGCTTCGCGGCAAGATCCTGAACGTGATCGGCGCCGCCGCCTCGAAGCTCGGGCAGAATCAGGAGATCTCCGATCTCTGCCTCGCGCTCGGCGTCGGCCTCGGCGCCCGCTACGACGACGACGACCTCCGCTACGAGAAGGTCGTGATCATGACCGACGCCGATGTGGACGGCGCGCACATCGCCGCGCTCCTGATGACCTTCTTCTTCACCCAGACGCCGAAGCTGATCGAGAACGGCCATCTCTATCTCGCGCAGCCGCCGCTCTACCGGCTGACGCAGGGCGGCAAGTCGGTCTACGCCAAGGACGAGGCGGAGCGGGACCGCCTGATGGCCAGCGCCTTCAAGGGCAGGGGCCGGATCGACGTCAGCCGCTTCAAGGGCCTTGGCGAGATGGACGCGAAGGATCTGAAGGCGACGACGATGGACCCGGCGACGCGCACGCTGATCCGCGTCACCGTCGCCGACGAGGAGCCGGGGGAGACGGCGGGGCTGGTGGAGCGGCTGATGGGCAAGCGGCCCGAATCGCGGTTCGACTACATCCAGGAGAACGCGCGCTTCGCGGAGGAGCTAGACATCTGAGGCCGCCGCCCGGCCCCCGAAAGCGAAACGGCCGCCCCGGGGGGCGGCCGTTTCCGTCTTGCGATGGTGGAGCCAAGGGGAGTCGAACCCCTGACCTCTTGAATGCCATTCAA
>CALFYQ010000118.1 GCA_937952085.1 uncultured Paracoccaceae bacterium
CGGACGCGAAGCATCCGCGATGAAAACGTGGCGCTGCGTCTCGAAGAACTCGTCCGGCGGATGCGTTGCGGTCAGGACCCAATCGCCCGCCGAGAGACCGGCCTTCGCCAGTTTTCCAAGTTCGCGACGTGGCCGCGCCCCGTCGCCGTAGGCTACCACCAAAAGCGCCAAGCGTTCACTTTGGCCGAGGGCGGCCTCGGCTATGGCCGACGCACGCCTGAAGGCCGCGAGGAATCGACTGATCGGCCGCGCGGCGCTCACGTCGCCGCCGAGATCGAACCTCAACGCGTTCGGAACGGAGCCGAAGAGCGGCTTAGGTGGGCAATCGAAGCCGAAAACGTCCCGAAAACGAGATGCGGCGGGGCTCATCGCGCGAAAGCCGCCTTCATCAGCTCCTGCGTATAGGGGTGCTTCGGCGCGTCGATCACCTCGACCGCGTCGCCCTGCTCCACGATCTCGCCGGCCTTCATCACCATCACCCGGTGCGAGACGGCGCGGATCACCTTCAGGTCGTGGCTGATGAAGATGTAGGCGAGGTCGTGCTTCCTCTGGAGCCCGCGCAGGAGGTCGATGATCTGGGTCTGCACCGTCATGTCGAGCGCGGAGGTCGGCTCGTCCAGCACCACCAGCCGAGGCTTCAGGATCATCGCGCGGGCGATGGCGATGCGCTGGCGCTGGCCGCCGGAGAACTCGTGCGGATAGCGGTCCATCGCGTCGTCCGGCAGGCCGACCTCGCGGAGCGTCGCGGCTACCAGCGCCCGCTCCACCCGCTTCGGCGCGATGCGGTGAACGCCAAGCCCCTCCGCCACGATCTCCGCGCAGGACATGCGCGGCGAGAGCGAGCCGAACGGATCCTGGAAGACGATCTGCATCTCCTTACGGAGCGGCCGGAGCGCGCGGCGCGACAGCCCGGAAATGTCCTGCCCGACAAAGGCGATCCGCCCTTCGGAGGGGATCAGCCGCATCATCGCGAGCGCCACGGTCGTCTTGCCGGAGCCAGACTCGCCGACGACGCCGAGCGTCTCGCCGGCGCGCACCGAAACCTCGGCGCCGGTCACCGCCTTCACATAGCCCGCGGTCCGCCGCAGCAGCCCCCGCTTGATCGGGAACCAGACCTTGAGATGGTCGGCCTCGGAGACGAGCGGCGCATCCGCCGCCACCGGGTCGGGCCGGCCGGTCGGCTCCGAGGCGAGCAGCATCCTAGTGTATTCGTGCTCGGGGGCGGAAAACACCGAAGCCGTCGGCCCCTGCTCGACGATCTCGCCCTTCCGCATCACCGCCACGCGGTCGGCGATGCGCCGCACGATGTTGAGATCGTGGGTGATGAAGAGCATCGAAAGCCCTTCCAGTTCCTGCAATTCCTTCAGGAGCCCGAGGATCTGCGCCTGGATCGTCACGTCGAGCGCCGTCGTCGGCTCGTCCGCCACCAGCAGCTTCGGCCGGTTGGCGAGCGCCATGGCGATCATCACCCGCTGCCGCTGCCCGCCCGAAAGCTCATGCGGATAGGCGCCGAGCCGGCTTTCCGCGTCACGGATGCCGACCTTGGTGAGAAGCTCGAGGATCCGCGCCCGCGCTTCGGCGCCGGAGAGGCCCTGATGCAGCGCCAGGCTCTCGGCGATCTGCCGCTCGACCGTGTGGAGCGGGTTGAGCGAGGTCATCGGCTCCTGGAAGATGAAGCTGATGTCGTTGCCCCGCACCTCGCGGAGCGCCCCCTCCGAGGCGCCGATCATCTCCCGCCCGTCGAACATCGCCGAGCCCGCGACGACCGCCGATTTCGGCAGGAGGCCGACCATCGAAAGCGCGCTCACCGACTTGCCGGAGCCCGACTCGCCGACGATCGCCAGCGTCTCGCCCTTGCCGATCTCGAAGGTGACGCCGCGCACCGCCTCGGCGACGCGGCCCTCGGCGCGAAAGCCGACCGAAAGATCGCGGACCGCGAGAAGGCTCACGAGAAGGTCTTCCGCGGATCGAACGCATCCCGCACCGCCTCGAAGATGAAGACGAGAAGCGAGAGCATGACGGCGAAGGTGAGGAACGCCGTGATCCCGAGCCAGGGCGCCTGGAGGTTGTTCTTGCCCTGGAGCGCAAGGTCCCCGAGCGAGGGATAGGAGGCCGGCAGGCCGAGCCCGAGAAAGTCGAGCGAGGCCAGCACCGAGACCGAGCCGGCAAGGAGGAACGGCATGATCGTCAGCGTCGCCACCATCGCGTTCGGCAGGAGATGGCGGAACATGATCGGCCCGTCCGAGACGCCGAGCGCCCGCGCCGCGCGGACATATTCGAAGTTCCGGGCACGGAGGAATTCGGCCCGCACCACGCCCACCAGCGCCGTCCAGGAGAAGAGCGTCAGCAGGAACATCAGGATCCAGAAATTGGTCGGGATCACCGCCGCGACGATGATGAGGACATAGAGCGTCGGGATGTTCGACCAGATCTCCACGATCCGCTGGAAGAAGAGGTCCACCCAGCCGCCGAAGAAGCCCTGCACAGCCCCAGCGACGACGCCGATCAGCGAGGAGAGGATCGTCACCGAAAACCCGAACAGCACCGAGATGCGAAAGCCGTAGATCACCCGCGCCAGAACGTCACGCGTCTGGTCGTCGGTGCCGAGCCAGTTCTGCGCCGAGGGCGGCGAAGGGGCCGTCTCCACGTCATAGTTCGGCGTGTCGTAGCTGAACGGGATCAGCGGCCAGACCATCCAGCCCGCCGCCTCCCCCTCGTCCAGAACCTCGTCGCCGTTGGTGCGGATGAGGTCCTGCACGAACGGGTCCGTATAGTCGGGCTCGGTCTCGAAATCCCCGCCGAAATAGCTCTCGGGGTAGAAGGTCAGAAGCGGGAAATGCAGATCCCCCTTGAACCGCATCACCAACGGCTTGTCGTTCGCGACCAGTTCGGCGACGAGCGAGACGAGAAAGAGCGCGAGGAAGATCCAGAGGGACCAGTAGCCACGCCGGTTCGCCTTGAAGTTCCGCCAGCGGCGGCGGCCGATGGGCGAGAGGGCGAACATTCAGCGGCCCTCGAAATCGATCCGCGGGTCGATCTGGACATAGACCAGATCGGTGATGAGCTGCATCACCAGCCCGATCAGCCCGAAGAGATAGAGCGTGCCGAAGACGACCGGGTAATCCCGCTTCACGATGCTCTCATAGCCGAGGAGCCCGAGCCCATCGAGCGAGAAGATCGTCTCGATCAGCAGCGAGCCGGTGAAGAAGATCGAGACGAACGCGGCCGGAAAGCCTGCGATCACGATCAGCATCGCGTTGCGGAAGACATGGCCGTAGAGCACCCGCCGCTCCGTCAGGCCCTTGGCCCGCGCGGTGACGACGTATTGCTTGCCGATCTCGTCGAGGAAGGAGTTCTTCGTCAGCAGGGTCAGCGTCGCGAAGCCGGAGATCGCCATGGCGAGGACGGGCAGCGCGATGTGGTGGAGATAGTCGAGGATCCATTCGGGCCAGGACATGCTCTCCGCCCCGCTCGAATGCAGGCCCCGGAGCGGGAACCACTGGAAGTAGCTGCCGCCCGCGAAGAAGATCAGGAGGAGGATCGCGAAAAGGAAACCCGGGATCGCGTAGCCGACGATGATGACGCCCGAGGTCCAGACATCGAAGCGCGAGCCGTCCCGCACCGCCTTCCTGATGCCGAGCGGGATCGAGACGAGATAGGAGAGGAGCGTCGTCCAGATCCCGAGCGAGATCGAGACCGGCATCTTCTCCAGGATCAGGTCGATCACCGAGACCGAGCGGAAATAGCTCTCGCCGAAATCGAAGGAGAGATAGTTCCGCACCATGATGAGGAACCGCTCGAGCGGCGGCTTGTCGAAGCCGAACTGCCTCTCCAGCTCCTTGATGAATTCGGGGTCGAGCCCCTGCGCGCCGCGATAGCCGCTCTCGCCGCCGCCGCCCGCCTGCGGCGCCCCCGCGCCGACATCGCCGCCGCCGCCCGAGAACCGCTCCGTCGCGCTCCCCGTGGCGTGGGTGAGCTCCGCGATCACCTGCTCCACCGGCCCCCCCGGCGCGAACTGGATGATGGCGAAGTTGATCGCCATGATCCCGAGCAGGGTCGGGACGATCAGGAGAAGACGGCGGAGGATGTAGGCGCCCATGACGCGCGCCTTAGACCAGCACGAGGCGGGCCGGGGAGAGGGCCAATCGCCGCCTCACTTCATCTTGAACGAGACCGAACCGATCCCGTCGATGGTGAGGGTGAACTTGCCCGGCTGGGTCACCGGCGTCAGCGGCATGTGCGAGCCGAGCATCAGCACCTCGCCGGCCTTCGGGGTCACGCCGTGCGCGTTGAAATGGTTGCCGAGGAAGGCGAGCGCGTCTAGCGGGTGCTGCGGCGCGGTGCCGACGCCGTCGAGCAGCGTCTCGCCGTCCCGCGTCACCACGGCGTGGAGCCGCGTCGGGTCGAGATCGGCCGGGCGCATGCCGTTCTCCACGTCGTAGCAGATGCCGGCGTTGAAGACGTTGTTCGCGATGATCGAGGCCGGGTGGTCCGTCGCGCAGCCGCGCCGATCGAGGAACTCGAAAGCGACGGAGAAGCGGCCCACCGCCTCGCCCACATTCTCCCGCGTCCAACCCCCGGCGCGTGGCGCGAGGTCGACGGCGAGGATGGCGCAGATTTCCGGCTCCATCATGAACTGGGCGTAATCGCCCAGCTTCAGCGTGGAATCGCCGCGGCAAATGTCGTCGGAGAAGACGAAGCCGGCGCCCGGATGCGGCATGCCGAACTTCTGCATCAGCGCCGGCGCGTTCCAGGCGATCTTGCGCCCGCCGACCCCGCCCTTCGCGGCGGCGACGATGGGCGCCATCTCGAACTGCACGGCGAAGCCCGCCTCGGGCGACGCGCTCTGGTCGGGAAGCGGCCGGAAGGG
Source organism: uncultured Paracoccaceae bacterium (assembly GCA_937952085.1). GTDB lineage: Bacteria > Pseudomonadota > Alphaproteobacteria > Rhodobacterales > Rhodobacteraceae > Pikeienuella. The sequence continues at coordinate 4,871 of CALFYQ010000118.1, forward strand.
CCGCTGTTCGATGATGTCCTCGGCGATCTCGGCCGCGATGGAGCCCATCGGACCCTCCTTTTCTCCCCCGTTTCGCAGCGGCGTAGCATGGCGGGGCGAAGGGGAAAAGCGCGCGCCGCCGGCTTGACGCGGCGCCCCGCGCGGCCGCTCATCCGCCGATGACCGTCGCCGGCCTTCCCCTCGCCGCCTTCCTCGCCGTCGCCGCGGCGATCTTCGCCGGCGTCGTGGTGCAGCGCCTCGCCGGGCAGGCCTACGGGATGATCGCCGCGCCCGTCGCCGCGCTCCTCGCGCCGGACCGGATGCCGGCGGCGATCCTCCTCCTCGGAATCGTCGTCGGCGCCGGGGCGGTGCGGGCGGATCTTTCCGCGGTGAACTGGCGGGAGGCGCGTTGGGGCTTTCTCGGCCGCGCGCTCGGCGCCTTCGCCGGCGCCGCCCTCGCGGCGCATCTCGCCGACCGGGGCGGCTTCGGCCTCGCCGTCGCGCTCCTCGTCCTTCTCGCGGTCGGGCTGTCCCTTTCCGGGCTTCGCTTGCCCATCCGGTCCGCCACGCTTGTCGCCGCCGGCCTCGCCTCGGGGATCATGGGCACGATGACGGCCATCGGCGCGCCGCCGATGGCGCTCCTCTACGCGCATGAGCCGGCGCGGCGGGCGCGGGCGATGCAGAACCTCTTCTTCCTCTGGGGAATGCTCTGGTCCATCGGCGCGCTGGCGCTGGCCGGGCTCGTCGGCGCGAAGCATCTCGGCCTCGTCGCCGCCCTCCTTCCCTTTGCGCTTCTCGGTCTCGTCGCGGCGGGGCCGGCGGCGCGGCTACTCGCCGACCGGCCGATCCGCCCCGTCGCTCTCGGCCTCGCCTCGCTCGCCGCCCTCGCGATTCTCTGGCGCTCGGTCTGACCCAGCGGCGCGGCGCATCTCCAGCACGCCGGAGCGGATGTTGATGTCCCGCTGCGGGAAGGGGATCTCGATCCCCGCCTCGCGGAAGGCCCGCCAGACCGCGAGGTAGCAGTCGGAGGCGACGTTCGCGACGCCGTTATGCGGGTCCGAGATCCAGAACCGCGCTTCGAGGTCGATTGAACTGTCGCCGAAGCCCTTCACCAGCACGTTGACCCGGTGCGAGGAAAGCACCCGCGGCACCGCCGAAACTGCGTCGCGGACAAGCGGGATCGCCTTGTCGAGATCGGTGCCGTAGGCGACGCCGATCGGCAGCTTCCGGCGCACTGCGTTGTCCGAGTGGGTCCAGTTGATCACCCGGCTGGTGATGAATTCCTCGTTCGGGATCAGGTGCTCGGTCCCGTCCCTCGTCCGCACCGAGGCGTAGCGGGCGCCGAGGCTCGTCACCCAGCCATAGGTCTCGGCCACCTCCACCACGTCGCCCGGCTTGATCGAGCGGTCCATCAGGATGATCACGCCCGAGACGAAGTTGGAGACGATCTTCTGCAGCCCGAAGCCGAGCCCGACGCCAACCGCCCCGGAGAAGACGGCGAAGGCGGTGAGGTCGATACCCACCGCGTTGAGCGCGATCAGGATCGCGACGAGCCCGAGACCGAGCCGCACGCCCTGCGAGATCAGCGTCTGCACCGAGGGCGTCAGGTTCTTCGCCCGCGTCACCCGGCGGTTGACGATCCGCGCCGCCGCCGTCGCCAGCCAGAGAAGGACGATGACGAAGGCCGCCGCCTTGATGAAGAGATAGACCGAGACGCGAAGCTCCCCGACCGTCAGCGCCGCGCCGTCGAGAAGCGCGATGGTCGGCTCCAGCAGCCGGAGCGCGTTCAGCGCCGCCACGATCCAGGCCGTCACTGCGAAGAGGCGGGACCAGAACGGGTCCGCCACCACGGAGGAGACGAGGCGGATCACGATCCAGGCGTTGAGAAGGCTCGCCGCGAGGCGCGTCAGGTCGTTCGGGTGGCCGAAGCCCGCGAGCGACGCCGCGCCTATCCAGAGCGCCGCCACCCAGATCAGCGGCGTCGCCAGCGAGCGAAGCACCCGCCCGAAGCGGGAGACCTCCTGGTCCTCCGTCCACGGAAAGATCCGGCCGATCACCCGCTCGGCCACGCCCCCGAGCGCCCAGGCGAGGAGCCCCGCCGCAGCGATCAGCGCAAGTTGGATCAGCCCCTCGATGGAGAGAAGCTGCGGCGCCAGCGTCCGCCAGATCGTCTCGAAATAGGAGAGGAGCGGGGCGAGGTCGTCCGTCAGCTCCTCGACCACTTCGCCGATATCCGCGGCGTTGGCGTCTTTCTCCATCCGCGCGCCTCCCTCGCGCCAGTCTAGCCGAGACCGCGGCGAAGGCGAGCGTTTCGCCCGCTTGCCCTCGCCGCGCGCCGGGTCCATTCGTGTCGCGCAGGAATGGAAGGCGCGAACGGGCATGCGGGCGGAGTAGATGAGCGGGGCGCGATGAGCCTCTTCGGCGTTCCCCTGCCCGCCCTTGTCGGCCTCGGCGCGCTGATCGTCGTCTCGGCCGGCCTGCACCGGCTCGGCGGGCAAGGCTTCGGAACCGTGGTCGCGCCCTTCATGGCGCTCCTCGCGCCGGAGCACATGCCGGCGACGGTGCTGATGCTCGGCATGATCGTCACCGCCCTCGGCGCCGGCTTCGAGATCAAGGCGATCCGCCCGGCCGAGCTTGGCGTCGCCGCCTTCGGGCGCCTCGCCGGCACCGTCCCGGCGGTGCTCCTCGTCGGGGCCGTGGCCGGGGCGCCGGCGCTCGACGTGGCGGTGGCGCTGATCGTCCTCCTCGCCGTCGGCCTCTCCCTCGCCGGCTTTTCCGTCGCCAAGACGAAGGCGACGCTCCTGATCGCCGGCGCGCTGTCCGGCTTCATGGGCACGCTCACCTCGGTCGGCGCCGCGCCGATGGGGCTCGTCTACCAAAGCGAGGCGGCGCGGGCGGCGCGGGGCACGCTCAACGCCTATTTCCTGCTCGGGGTGATCTTCTCGGTCGGCGGCCTCGCCCTCGCCGGGCAGGTGCGGGAGACGCACCTCGCCCTCGCCGCCTGCCTCGCGCCGCTCGTCATCCTCGGCTTCCGCCTCGCCGCGCCGCTCGCGAGGCGGACCGAAACCGCCCCGCTCCGCCCCGTCGCGCTCGGCATCGCCGCGGTCGGCGCCGTGGCGCTTATTGCGCGGGGGCTGACATGACCGCGATCCTCGCCTGGATCGGCGGCCGCGCCCGCTGGATCCTCCTCATCGGCGCCTTCGCCGGGCTGGCGCTGCCGTCGGCGGCGGCGCTGCTCCGGCCGTTCCTCCCCTATCTCGTCGCCATGGTCTACGCGCTGGCGATGCTGCGGATCGACCCGATCGCCGTCCTCCGCGGCTTCGCCCGGCCGGCCCATCTCGGCGCGCTGCTCTTCCTCTCGCTCCTGATGCTGGCGGCGACCCCGGCGCTCGGCTGGGCGGTGGTGAAGGCGCTCGGCCTCGGGCCGGAATACCTGAAGGCGGTGGTCTATGCGCTGGCCGCCGCGCCCATCGCCTCGGCCGCCGCGATGTGCCTCATCGTCGGCTTCGACGGGCGGCGTGCGCTCGAGCTTACCGTCCTCTCCTCCCTCGCCCTCCCCGCCATCGGCCCGGCGGTGACGGGCGCGCTCCTCGGCGAGACGGTCGCCATCGAGCCCCTCGCCCTCGGCCTCCGCATCGCCGGCATGATCTTCGGCGGCTTCGCGGCGGCGCTCGTCCTTCGCCGCCTTCTCGGCGCGGAGCGGATCGCGCGGAACGCCGCGGCGCTCGACGGGCTCGCCTCGATCGGCTTTCTCCTCTTCGTCCTGCCGCTCTTCGACGGCGTCGGCCCCGCCATCGCCGCCGATCCGGGCCGCGCGCTCGCCTTCCTCGCGATCTCCGCGCTCCTCATCCTCGGCACGATCCGCGGCTTCCTCGCCCTCCCGCTCCCCCGCGCGCTCGCGGGGGCGACCGGTGCGGTCTGGGGCACGCGCTCGGTCGCGATCTACCTCGCCGCGCTGCCGCCGGACCCGGTCTTCACCCTCTTCGTCGCGATCTACCAGTTGCCGATGGCGGCGATCCCGATGGCGTTCCGCGCCCGGGCGCGCGAAACTGCCCCAAGCTGAAAGCAAGAATCTGGCTCTAGCGCGCGCCGCGCCCGTGGGTGCATCGAAGGCCGGCCGAACCAGGGAGAAACGCCATGCGGATGACCACCGAAGAAGCCTTCGTGAAGGTGCTCCAGCGCCACGGGATCACCGAGGCCTTCGGCATCATCGGCTCGGCCATGATGCCGATCTCCGACCTCTTTCCGCAGGCCGGCATCCGCTTCTGGGACGCCGCCCATGAATGCAACGCCGGCTACATGGCCGACGGCTACAGCCGCGCGACCGGCAAGATGTCGATGATGGTCGCGCAGAACGGGCCGGGCATCACCAACTTCGTCACGTGCGTGAAGACCGCCTACTGGAACCACACGCCGCTCCTTCTCGTCACGCCGCAGGCCGCGAACAAGACAATCGGCCAAGGCGGGTTCCAGGAAGTCGAGCAGATGAAGCTCTTCGAGGACATGGTCGCCTACCAGGAGGAGGTGCGGGACCCCGCCCGCATCGCCGAGGTTCTGAACCGCGTGATCCTGAAGGCGAAGCGCGCCTCCGCCCCGGCGCAGATCAACGTGCCGCGGGATTTCTGGACCCAGGTCATCGACATCGAGATGCCCGCCATCGTCGAGTTCGAGCGGCCCTCTGGCGGCGCCGCGGCGCTCGACGAGGCGGCGAAGCTCCTCTCCGGCGCCGCCTTCCCGGTGATCCTAAACGGCGCCGGCGTCGTCCTCTCGGGCGCGATCCCGGCCTCCGCCAGGCTGGCCCAGGCGCTCTCGGCCCCGGTCTGCTGCGGCTATCAGCACAATGACGCCTTCCCCGGCTCCCACCCGCTCTTCGCGGGCCCCCTCGGCTACAACGGCTCGAAGGCGGCGATGGAGCTGATCCAGAAGGCCGACGTGGTGCTCGCGCTCGGCACCCGGCTCAACCCGTTCTCGACCCTGCCCGGCTACGGCATCGACTACTGGCCGAAACAGGCGAAGATCATCCAGGTGGACCTCAACCCGGACCGGATCGGCCTCACCAAGCCGGTGACGGTCGGCATCGTCGGCGATGCGCGGCAGGTCGCCGAGGCGCTCCTCGCCCGGCTCGCCCCCGGCGCCGGCGACAAGGGCCGGAAGGACCGCGAGGCGCTGATCGCGCAGACGAAGTCCACCTGGGCGCAGCAGCTCACCTCGATGGACCATGAGGACGACGATCCGGGCACGACCTGGAACCAGCGCGCCCGCGCCGCGAAGCCGGACTGGATGAGCCCGCGCATGGCCTGGCGGGCGATCCAGTCCGCCCTGCCGAAGGAGGCGATCATCTCCTCCGACATCGGCAACAACTGCGCCATCGGCAACGCCTATCCCTCCTTCGAGGAGGGCCGGAAATACCTCGCGCCCGGCCTTTTCGGCCCCTGCGGCTACGGCCTTCCCTCCATCGTCGGCGCCAAGATCGGCAAGCCGAACGTGCCGGTGGTCGGCTTCGCCGGCGACGGCGCCTTCGGCATCTCGATGAACGAGATGACCGCAATCGGCCGTAAGCCCTGGCCGGCGATCACCATGATCGTCTTCCGCAACTACCAGTGGGGCGCGGAGAAGCGGAACACGACGCTCTGGTACGCC
>CALFYQ010000119.1 GCA_937952085.1 uncultured Paracoccaceae bacterium
CCCGCCAGGCGAGCGCCGTGCGCCCGTCCGACCCGAAGACGTGGCCGGCCCAGGCCACCGCCTCGCGCGCCGCCTTTGCGGCTTCGGCGTCCCTGCCGAGCCGCGAAAGGGCGATGGCGCGGAGCTGGATCGTGTAGGCGAGTTCGTCGTCCACCCGGTTCGCCGCGAGGTCGGGCTCCGCGCGCTCGAACTCGGCCAGCGCCTCGGCGTCGCGGCCGAGCTTCAGCAGGAAGTAGCCGTAGTCGGACCGCATGAGCGCCACTTCGAGCGGCGCCTCGGGCTGCGCGCGCAGGAGCATGTCGAGCGCGGCCTTCGCATCGGCGAGCGCCGCCTCGCCGTCCTTCGCATAGGCGCGCCGCTTCACGGTGAGCGCGCGGCGGCGGTCGTCCCGCGGGAAAGCCGCGGCGGCCTTCAGCGCATCTTCGAGCGCCGCCAGCAGCTCGGCTTCGCTTTCGGCGGCGTAGGAACGGCGCATCGCGTCCCGATAGGCGGCGTCCTCCGGCCGGCGCGGGCGCGTCGCATCGCCGAGCCGGCCGGCCATGATCCGCCGGATCGCCGCCTCCGCCGCAGGCGCCGCCTCCTCCCGCGTCATGCCGGCGCGAAGTTCCGGCGCGTAGAGCACGGAGAGCATCAGGCGGTCGAAGGCGGTGGGAAACTCATGCGCGCTGTCGTCGTTGAAGATCGTGTCGCCGATCCGGTGAACGTCGTTGAGCAGCCCGAGAGACTGCGTCAGCTCCTCGGCGAGGCAGGTCCGATAGGCGACCGGGTTGGCGTTGGCCGGCACGAAGATCGATATCTGGGAGAACTGCCGAACCTTCGTCCATTCGAAGCTTCCGGGCCTGCGGTTGCGGTAGGTCCGCCACGCAATGTGGCCGGGCATGATGAAGCAGAGCACGCTGTCGTCGTCCTCATCCATCTCAGCGGCGGGCGCGGTGCGGAACGTGATTTCGCCGCGCGGCCGATCGACGAAGGAGATGTTCAGGCCCGGCGCGGCCTCGCCGAGTTCCGCGATCGAGGCCTCGACCTCGCCCCGATAGGGCGCGAGTTCGGCATCCGCGAAGGCGACGGCCACCGGCGTCTCCCATCGCAGAAGCTTCGGGAACGCCTCGCCCCATTCCGTCTCGAAGGCGAGTTCGAGGAAATCCTCCGTCAGCTGCTCCGCAGACCAGGGGATGGGTTCGCGCCCGAGCGCCGCGCCGTAGCCCGCCAGCGTGGGCCTTGGCCCGATCAGTTGCGGCGTGGTCCGCCCGGCTTCGACATAGCGCCCGGAAGAGGGCGGCGCGCAGGCGGCGAGAAGCGCCGCGACCGCGCAAATTGCTGCTCCGGCCTTCACGTTATCCCCAAACCCAATCACCCTACCTTGTGCGAGCGTTGGCGACGCGCGCCGAACCCGTCAAGCGCGCCGCAAGGTCACCCGGCCGAGAGGCCGATCTCGGCGAAATCGCTGGCCCAGGCGCGCGCGGCGCGGCTGTCGGCGCCATAGACCCAGGCGGCCCATTCGACGGCGCGTGCGGCCTCGGCCTTCGCCTCCGCCGCGCGGCCGGTTTCGGCGAGGGCGAGGGCGCGCCAGCGCAACGCATGGGCGAGGCGCCAGTCATCAGCGTTGGCGGCGAGGACGGGGACGGCCGCGTCGAGCGCGGCGAGCGCGCCCGCCGGGTCCCCGAGCCGGAGGAGGATGGCGCCGAGATCGCCCCGGACGCCGGCGAGCCGCAGCGCGTCCGGGCCGAGCCGCTGGAGCAGAAGCGCCTCCGCCCGGCGGAGGAGCGCCGCCGCGTCCCCCTCCCGGCGGTCGAAATAGGCGATGTGCCCGGCCTCCAGCACGGCCGCCGGCAGGCGGTGGTCGACCGGGCCGAAATCCGCCGCCATCTCGATGGCCCGCCCGACCCAGAGCGCCTGCTCGGCCGGGCGCGGCGCGGAATCGGCCCGCGCCGTCAGGTCGGCGTAGACCCGGTCGGCCCGCGACGGCGCGCGCCGCGCGCGGCCGGTCCCCGCGCCGCTGAGCACCCGGAGCGCGGCCGCCTTCGCCTCCGCCCGCGACATGCCGGAATGCAGCGACGGGTCGTAGAGGACGCGGAGCATGAGGAGGTCGAACGCCGTCGCCTTCCCCTGCGCGTTGTCGTCGTTGAAGATCGAATCCTCGAGGCGGAGGATGTCGTTCGCGGGGCCGAGCGCCTGCGTCACCTCCTCCTCGATGCAGGAGCGGATCTCGTGCGGCGCGGCGTAGCGCGGCAGGAAGACGGTGATGGCGCGATACTGGTCGAGCCCGTCCCAGAAGGTCTCGCCCCGCGCCTCGGCGGCGCGGAACTCGGACCAGGTTCCGTCGAACGGGATGAAGAAGCAGAGCGCCTCGGGCGCCACCTTGTCCATCTCCTCCGGCGGGGCGGGGCGGAGCGTGATCTCCCCCCGCTCGCCCGGCGCGACCGCAAGGTCGAGCCCCGGCGCGGCGGCGGAGATGCGGGCGACGAGATCCTCTAGATAGGGCCGGTAGGCGCGCAGCTCCGGCCCCGCCAGCGCCACCCGCACCGGCCCCTCGAAGCGGAGGAGATGGTCCGTCTCCTCGCCCCATTCGGCGACGAAGAGGAGTTCCTCGAAATCCCCCGCGAGGCTCTCCGCCGACCAGGGGATCGGCTGCCGGCCGACCGAGGCGCCGTAGGAGGGGTAATGCGGGCGCGGCGCGAGGGCGTGCGGCGTGGTCCGGTCCCGCTCCCGATAGATCGTCGCCTCCGGCGCGGCGGCGCAGCCGGCGAGAAGGAGGAGAAGCGCCGCCGCCCGCGTCACCGGCGATAGACGATGAAGGGGGTCTTGTTGGCGATCCGGTCGTAGAGCCGGCGCGCGGTGGCGTTGAAATCCTGCGTCAGCCAGTAGACCGAGGGGCAGCCCGCCGCATCCGCCGCCGCATAGACCGCCTCGATCAGCGCCCGGCCGGCGCCCGCGCCGCGGACGCTCTTGTCGACATAGAGGTCCTGCAGATAGCAGGTGTTCTCGATCTTCCAGCCGTGGCGGTGGAAGACGTAGTGCGTGAGGCCGATCGGCTTGCCGTCCTGCTCGGCGATCAGGCCGTGAAAATCCTGAGGATCGTCGCCGAGGAGGCGCTTCCAGTAGGTCGCGTAGATCTCCTCCGGGAGCTTCGTCTCGTAGAAGGCGAGGTAGAGCGTCCAGAGCCGCCGCCATTCGGCGTGGTCCCCTTCGGCGAGCGGGCGGATCTTCAGCATGGGAACTCCGGTTCGGATCGGGGCGGGACGATACCGGCGGCGGGGGGACCGGGAAAGAGGCGGCGGGGCGGTGGCGTCCGGGAGAGACCGTAGTCCACTCTCTAGGCCGGGCCGAAATCCTGGATCGCAGTCGCGCGCTCGCCACCCTCCCCGGCGCGGGCGACCGGCCCGGGCCGCGCCCGCCCCTCCAAGCGGGCGGGCGCGTCCCCGCGCACTTCGTTCAAGCGAACGCAGAAACCGTCACGACCATGGGAGCGAACGGCCCGGCTCGCCCCCCCTCTCAGCCCTGCTTCCGCCGGTTCATGAAGGCGAGCCGTTCCAGAAGATGGACGTCCTGCTCGTTCTTCAGGAGCGCGCCGTGGAGCTTCGGCAGCGCCTGCGCCGCGTCGCCCTTGAGGTCCGCCGCCGACATGTCCTCGGCCATCAGCAGGCGCAGCCAGTCCAGCGCCTCGGAGGTCGAGGGCTTCTTCTTCAGGCCCGGCGTCTCGCGCAGCTCGTAGAACTGGGTCAGCGCGGCGTGGACGAGGGATTTCTTCACCCCCGGAAAATGAACGTCGACGATGGCCTGCATCGTCTCGAGGTCCGGGAAGCGGATGTAGTGGAAGAAGCAGCGGCGCAGGAACGCGTCCGGCAGCTCCTTCTCGTTGTTCGAGGTGATGATGACGATGGGCCGCCGCTTCGCCTTCACCGTCTCGCCGGTCTCGTAGACGAAGAAGTCCATCCGATCGAGCTCCTGCAGGAGGTCGTTCGGGAACTCGATGTCCGCCTTGTCGATCTCGTCGATGAGGAGGACGACCTTCTCGTCCGCCTCGAAAGCCTCCCAGAGCTTGCCCTTGCGGATGTAGTTGCGCACGTCGGCCACCCGCTCGTCGCCGAGCTGGCTGTCGCGCAGCCGGCTGACCGCGTCGTACTCGTAAAGGCCCTGCTGCGCGCGCGTGGTGGACTTCACCGACCACTCGATCAGCCGAAGCCCGAGCGCAGTGGAGACCTGCCGCGCCAGTTCGGTCTTGCCGGTGCCCGGCTCGCCCTTCACCAGCAGCGGGCGCTCCAGCGCGATGGCGGCGTTGACGGCGACGGTCAGATCGTCCGTCGCGACATAGTCCTTGGTTCCGTCGAATCGCACCTTCGCTCTCCGGTTGCGCGGTTTCTCAGCCTCCGTTCCTAACGCGCCGCGGCTGCGGCTGAAAACCCTTCCGCTTCGTTAGGATTTTCGGTGGCGGCCCGCGCAAATCCACCCTATAAGGCGCCCGCGAACCGCAAGGCGCAGAAGCGCCGAACGTGTTGGGGACCCTGCATCGATGAACAAGCATGTCGAACTATCCCCCGGCTACTTCCCGTCGGAGGACGAGCCGTTCATGTGCGAACGACAGAAGGAATACTTCCGCAGAAAGTTGCTGGACTGGAAGGAATCGCTTCTAAGCGAAAGTCGTGAAACCGTGCGCGACATGCAGGCCGACGCGCGGAACATTCCCGATCTCGTCGACCGCGCCTCTGACGAAACCGACCGCGCCCTCGAGCTTCGCACGAGGGACCGGCAGCGCAAGCTGATCTCCAAGATCGACGCCGCGTTGCGCCGGATCGAGGACGGCAGCTACGGCTATTGCGAGGAGACGGGCAACCCGATCTCCCTCCGGCGTCTAGACGCCCGGCCGATCGCCACGCTGAGCCTTGAAGCGCAGGAGCGCCACGAGCGCCGCGAGAAGGTCTACCGGGACGACTGACCGGGACGACCCGCCGCGAATCGAAAGCGCCCCGGCCCCGGTCGGGGCGTTTTCGTTTGGCGCGTTTCCTTCGGCCGCCGAACGAAAACCCGCCCGCCGCGATGCGGCGGACGGGGGTCCCTTTCAAAATGCTCCGCTTCAAATTCCGTGGAGCGAGGCGCTCGCCGCAGCCCGCCATTCCTTTCCTTCGCCCCCGATCCGGCGCGCTCTTCGCGGCGGCGGCCGGCGCGGCCCGTTCCCATGAGGGAGCCTGCAGTCATTCCGCGGCGCCGGCATGACCCGAATGGGTCAAGTCTCGCCGGGGACGGCGGCTTGACCATGTACGGTCGGCGGCCCACGATCTCTTAACTCTGAGCTATGAGGTTCGGGGACGATTTGGTCGGGGCATCCGGCATGAAAGTCTTGTTCGAATCGATTCTGAGGGCGGCGGCGGCGCCGGAACTGATGGAGGATGCCCTCGACGCCTTTTGTGTCGAGTTCGGCATTTCTTCCTGCGGGGTGATTTCCGCCCGCGAGTTCGACAGCATCCGCGTTGATACGCGCCGCGGCGGATTATTGCGGCGCGGCGGCGCCCCGCGCTTCCTCGAGATGGTTCTCTCGGGACAGGATGCGGAGGATGACCCGGTTTATCAAAGGCTGTTCTCAATGCCCCCACAGCGTTTGGCGCGGGAAATCGAGGTCCTCGGACTACAGAACCCCGAACAGTTGCCGCTCACGAAGACGCGGCTTGCGTGCCGCGCCGATGGAATGCTGGAGCGCATCGCCGCGCCACTCAACCGATCCGGCCCCTGGCTCGACATCCTGGCGATCCATACTTTCCGTGAAGGCGAGGGCGAGCGGATCTTTCGGGATCGCTCCGCCGAAGTCGCCCTTCCCCTCTTCGCCCACGCCATCGCCATGGGCCGGCTCCTGGACACGCTGCGGCGACGCTTCGACGGCGCCCTAACCGTGCTGGATCGGCTCGGCCTCGGCGTGTTCCTGCTCTCGGAGAGCGGCGACGCGATCCACTGGAACGCCGAGGCGCGGCGCATCCTCGACCTCGGCGACGGGCTGGCGATGAGCCGGGCGCGGCGGCTCGTCGCCGCCGAGCCGGAGGCGACGGCGGCGCTCGGCGCGATGATCGCGCGGGCGAACCGCACCGCCGCGGGCGAAGGCGCCGAGGCGGCGGAACGGCTTTCCCTGCCGCGGCCCTCCGGCGCGCACCCGCTCCTTGCGACGATGCGGCCGCTCCTCGACCATGACGGGGAACTGGAGCCGGGCCTTCGCTGCGCCTTCCTGATCGTGATCGACCCGGCGCGGCCCGGCGCGCTCTCGGCCGAGGGGCTCGTCGCGCTCGGCGGGCTGACGCCGAAGGAGGCGGAACTGACCCGACTTCTGGTCGCCGGCCACCGGCTCGCCGACGCCGCCGCGCGCCGCGGCGTCAGCGTCGAGACCGCGCGGAACCAGCTGAAAAGCCTTTCGGCGAAGCTCCGCTGTTCGGGCCAGGCCGACGTGATCCGCCTCGCCGCCGCCACGCGCCTGCCGCTCGAATAGCGGGTCAGGCCCGGTGATAGGGCGCGCCCGCGAGGATCTGCGTGGCGCGGTAAAGCTGTTCGGCCAGCATCGCGCGGGCCAGCATGTGCGGCCAGACCATGCGGCCGAAGGAGAGGAGCCGGTCGGCGCGGGCGCGGAGCGCGTCGTCATGCCCGTCCGCGCCGCCGATGAGGAAGGCCGCGTCGCGGCGGCCATTGTCCCGCTCCGCGCCGATGAGCGCGGCGAAATCGGGGCTCGTCATCTCCCGCCCGCGCTCGTCGAGCGCCAGGACGAAGGCGCCGGTGGGAATCGCCGCCTCGAGGAGCCGGCTTTCGCCCTGGCCCCTCCGGTCTTCGAGTTCGACCAGTTTCGCCGGGCCGAGGCCGAGCGGGCGGCCCGCCGCGTCGAACCGCTTCAGCCAGTCGGAGACGAGGGCCGCCTCGGGCGCGGCGCGCGCCCGCCCGATGGCCAGGATCGAGACGCGCAAACCCGGCTCAGGAGAGCCGGCGCGCCGCCGCCTGCTCCGGCGCCCACATCTTCTCGAGCTGGTAGAACTCGCGCACCTCGGGCCGGAACAGGTGGACGATCACGTCCCCCGCATCGACCAGCACCCAGTCGCCGGCGCCCTTGCCCTCG
>CALFYQ010000120.1 GCA_937952085.1 uncultured Paracoccaceae bacterium
GCAGATTTCTGGCTCCTTCACGGTGGAAAGCGCGCAGCAGCTCGCGATCCTGCTTCGCGCCGGCGCGCTTCCCGCCTCGATCACCTTCGAGGAAGAGCGGACGGTGGGGCCGGGCCTCGGGGCCGACTCGATCGCCGCCGGCAAGATCGCCTCCGTCGTCGCCTTCGTCGCGGTCATGGTCTTCATGCTCGCGAGCTACGGGCTCTTCGGCCTCTTCGCCAACATCGCACTGATGGTGAACGTGGCGTTGATCGTCGGCGTGCTTTCGCTGATCGGCGCGACGCTGACGCTGCCCGGCATCGCCGGCATCGTCTTGACGATCGGCATGGCGGTTGACGCAAACGTGCTGATCTTCGAGCGCATCCGGGAGGAGCTTCGCGGCGGCAAGGGCGCCGCCCGCGCCATCGAGACGGGCTATGAGCGCGCGCTCTCCTCGATCATCGACGCCAACATCACCACGCTGATCGCCGCCCTCGTGCTCTTCTCGATGGGGTCGGGCCCGGTCCGCGGCTTCGCGGTGACGCTTGGCATCGGCATCGTCACCTCCGTCTTCACCGCGGTGATGGTGACGCGGCTGATGGTCGCCACCTGGTATTCGGCGCGGCGGCCGAAGACGCTGACGGTCTGAAAGGGGGCGCAATGCGGTTCAAGCTGGTTCCCGAAGGCACCCATATTCCCTTCATCGGCTACGGCCGCCTCTTCATCGCGATCTCGCTGGCGCTGATGCTGGCCTCGTCTATTTCCGTCGCCACCCGCGGGCTGAACTTCGGTGTGGATTTCCGCGGCGGCGCGCTGATCGAGATTCGCACCGAGGGACCGGCCGACCTCGCCGCGATCCGCGCCGCGGTGGGCGGGCTCGGCCTCGGCGAGGTGACGGTGCAGGAATTCGGCGCGCCGGACGAGGTGCTGATCCAGATCGCCGCCGCGACCGAGGAGGAGGCGGAAGACGCGCCGACTCCGGATTCCCTCGTCATCCCCGCGCTCGTCGAGGCGGTCGGCCAGGTCGAGCTGCGCCGGGTCGAATATGTCGGGCCGAAGGTTTCGGGCGAGCTGATCGTCGCCGGCCTGCTCGCCGTCGGCCTCACCCTCGTCGCGGTGATGGTCTATGTCTGGCTGCGGTTCGAGTGGCAGTTCGCGGTCGGCGCGGTCGCCTCGCTCTTCCATGACGTGCTGATCACGGTCGGGCTCTTCTCCGTTCTCCAGCTCGAATTCACGCTGCCGATCGTCGCCGCGCTCCTGACGATCATCGGCTATTCGATCAACGACACCGTGGTCGTCTACGACCGGATTCGCGAGAATCTCCGCCGCTACAAGACGATGCCGCTGGGCGAGCTCCTTGATCTCTCGATCAACGAGACGCTGGCGCGCACCACGATGACCTCCTTCACCACGCTGGTGGCGCTGGTGGCGCTCTACGCGCTGGGCGGCGAGGTGATCCGCGGCTTCACCTTCGCGATGATCTGGGGGATCGTGATCGGCACCTATTCCTCGATCTTCGTCGCGGCGATGATCGTGATGCTGCTTGGCGTGAAGCGGGACTGGTCGAAGACCGACGCGGAAGGCCCCAAGGGCGTGCAGTTCGGCGCGCCGGACGCGCCCTGATGCGCGTCTCGGAGCTCTCCTTCGAAGGGCCTCCGCCGATCGACTCCTACGGCGGCGGGGGCTTCCGCATCTCCGGCGAGTTCCGTGCCGGCCCGCTCCTGATGCTGCCCTCGGGCCCCGCGCCCTGGCCGCTGGAAGGCCGCCCGGAGGCGGGGAGCTTCGGCGCGGTGCTGGCCGAGGCGGGCGATCTCGACATCCTTCTCGTTGGCATGGGGGCGGAGGTCGCGCCGCTCGACCGGGGTGCGCGCGCGGCGCTCGAGGCGGCGGGAATCGGCGTCGAGATCATGTCCACCGGCTCCGCCTGCCGGACCTACAACGTGCTCCTTTCCGAAGGCCGCCGCGTCGGCGCCGCGCTCGTCGCGGTCTGAGCGTCGGGAACGGCGCCCGCGACTGGTTCGTTTCCTGAATGCGGGGATGCGGCCGCCCGTGAAGGGGGCTATATCCCCGGACGGACGAAACTCCCGACAGAGAGAGGGACCCAATGGCATTCGATCTTCCCGATCTTCCCTATCCGCACGACGCGCTCGCCTCGGGCGGCATGTCCGAGGAGACGCTGAAGTTCCATCACGACCTCCACCACAAGGCCTATGCCGACAACGGCGCCAAGCTGCTCGCCGGCTCGGGCCATGAGGGCAAGAGCCTCGAGGACATCGTGAGCGCGACCTACCAGAAAGGCGCGGTGGCCCAGTCCGGCCTCTTCAACAACGCCTCGCAGATGTGGAACCACAACGAGTTCTGGACGATGATGGGGCCGAAGGGCCGCGCCATGCCGTCCGAGCTCGAGGCCCGTCTCGTCGACGCGTTCGGCTCGGTCCAGAAGTTCAAGGACGACTTCTGCGCCGCCGGCGCCGGCCAGTTCGGCTCGGGCTGGTGCTGGCTCGTCAAGGAGGGCGACGCGCTCAAGGTCACCAAGACCGAGAACGGCGTGAACCCGCTCTGCTTCGGCCAGACCGCGCTTCTCGGCTGCGACGTGTGGGAGCATTCCTACTACATCGACTTCCGCAACAAGCGGCCGGCCTATCTCACCAACTTCCTCGACAACCTGGTGAACTGGGAGAACGTCGCCGCGCGCCTCGCGAAGGCCGGCGGCTGACCCTGCTTGACCACTCAGGGCGGGCGCGCGAGCGTCCGCCCATGAGCGAATCCGACCGCCCCATCGGCCCCGAACTTCCCGGCTTCACGCCGCCCCCGATCCCGCCCTGCGCGCCCATCGAGGGGACCTGGATGCGCCTCGTCCCGCTGGAGGAGGCCCATGCCGACGCCCTCTTCGCCGCCTACAAGGGCGCGGACGAGGTCTGGGACTATCTCTTCGACGGGCCCTGGGCCGACCCGGCCGCCTTCCGCGCCGACATCGCGAAGAAGGCCGCCTCGAAGGACCCGCTCTTCTTCGCCGTGATCGACAAGGCCGACGGCCAGCCGAAGGGCTACGCCTCCCTCATGCGGATCACGCCCGATCACGGCGTGATCGAGGTCGGCAACATCAACTGGTCTCCGCTGATGCAGAAGACCCGGCTCGGCACGGAGGCGCTGCTCCGCTTCATGGCGCACTGCTTCGCGCTCGGCTACCGGCGCTTCGAGTGGAAGTGCAACCATCTCAACGCGCCTTCGCGGAAGCTCGCCCAGCGTCTCGGCCTTTCCTATGAGGGCGTCTTCCGCGCCCACATGGTGGTGAAGGGCCGGAACCGCGACACCGCGTGGTATGCGGCGACCGAGGCCGACTGGCCGGCGCTGAAGGCCGCGCACGAAACCTGGCTCTCGCCGTCCAACTTCGACGCCTCGGGCGCGCAGAAGCAATCCCTCTCCGCGCTCACCCGGCCGCACCTCGTCGCGACCGGCTGATGGAGCGGGCCGAGGTCATGCGCCGGGTCAAGGCGCGTGACACGAAGCCGGAGCTTTGTCTCCGGCGGCTCCTCCGCGACATCGGCCGCCCCGGCTACCGGCTCGACCGGAAGGACCTTCCGGGCCGGCCGGACGTCGCGTTCATCGGCCGCCGGCTCGCGCTCTTCGTGCATGGCTGCTTCTGGCACGGGCATGAGTGCAGGCGCGGCGCGCGGGCGCCGAAGGAGAACGCCGAATACTGGCGCGCCAAGATCGCCCGGAACCGGGCGCGGGACGCGGCCGCGCTCGCGGCGCTGGCCGAGCGCGGCTGGCGCGCCGAGGTGATCTGGGAATGCGAGATGAAGGACGAGGCGGCGCTCCGCGCGCGGCTCTCGGCCTTGCTGGCGGGGTAGGTGTTGCGGCCGCCCGAAGGCGGCCGCGGCCCGGCCCTTCACGGGGAGCGGCCGGGCCACGCGCTCGCCCCGCGCATTCGGTTCGGATCAGCCTTTCGGCGCCGTCGTGCCGCCTGTCGCCGGGTGGCCGATCCCGGGCGCATCGCCCGTCGCGCCGCCTCTCGCGGCGTCGAGCGCGTCGTCCTCCATCCCATGCGGTTTCGGCGGTTCCGGCTTCCCTCGCATCGCGGTCTCTCCGACCTTTCGTTCCCTGCCGGAAAGATAGGGGCGGACGGGCCGATGCGGATGCGCGAAATCTCACGCGCCTTGCGCGGCCCACGGGCGCGCCCTGCGCCGCTCAGGGCCAGTTCGACCGGCGCCGGCGCGCTCTAGCGCACCGCCTCAATCGGGCCCTCGCCGCGGCCGTGGATGAACTGGTCGAGCGCGGCGTCGCCGGAATTCTCGATGTCGCCGACCGGGCCGCACCACTGCACCTTGCCTTCGTGGATCATCGCCACGCGGTCCGCGATCTCCCGCACCGAACGCATGTCATGGGTGATGGTGATGGCGGTGGCGCCGATCTCGCTCACGAGCGACCGGATGAGCTGGTTGATGACGGTCGCCATGATCGGGTCGAGCCCGGCCGTCGGCTCGTCGAAGAAGATGATCTCGGGCTCGGCGGCGATGGCGCGGGCGAGGCCGACGCGCTTCTGCATGCCGCCCGAAAGCTCGGCCGGGTAGAGGTCCGCCACTTCCGGCTTGAGGCCGACGCGGCGGAGCTTCTCCACCGCGATCTCCCGCGCCTCCGCGGCGGGCCGCTTCATCCGTCCCTGGAGGAGCCGGAAGGCGACGTTTCGCCAGACCGGCATCGAATCGAAGAGGGCGCCGCCCTGGAACAGCATCCCGAACCGCTCCAGCAGCGCATCCCGCTTCGCGCCGCGCGCGCCGAGGATCGAGACGCCGTCGACGAGGATGTCCCCGGCATCGGGCTCGACGAGGCCGATGATGGTCTTGATCGTGACCGACTTGCCGGTGCCGGAGCCGCCGATCACCACGAGGCTTTCGCCCTTCGCCACGGTCAGGTCGACGCCGCGCAGCACCCGGTTCCGGCCGAACGCCTTCTCCACCCCCCGCATCTCGATCTTCGGCGTCCCGGTCATGCCGCGAAGAAGATCTCGTTGAGGAGGTAGTTGGCGGCGAGGATCAGGATCGAGGCGGAAACGACGGCGTTGGTCGTCGCCCGGCCCACGCCCTGCGCGCCGCGGCCCGAATGATAGCCCTGGTAGCAGCCCATCAGCGCGATGATGAAGCCGAAGACGGCGGCCTTCCAGAGCCCGGAGGAGATGTCCGCCGTGGTCAGGAAATCCCAGGTGTTCCGCACATAGGTCGCGCCGTTGAAGCCGAGCCGCGCGGTGCCGACGGCGTAGCCGCCGAGAATGCCGATCACGTCGCCGACGAAGGCGAGAAGCGGCATCGCCAGCGTGGCGGCGAGAAGCCGCGGCGCGACGAGATACTTGTGGGGATTGGTCGAGAGGGTCGTCAGCGCGTCGATCTGCTCGGTCACCCGCATGGTGCCGAGCTCGGCCGCGATGGAGGCGGAGACGCGCCCGGCCACCATCAGCCCGCCGAGCACCGGCCCAAGCTCCCGCACCATGCCGATGGCGACGATGGAGGGCACCACCGATTCCGCATTGAAGCGCGAGCCGCCGATATAGATCTGCAAGGCCAGCGCCGCGCCGGTGAAGAAGGCCGTCAGCCCCACCACCGGCAGCGAGTAATAGCCGATCCGCATGAGCTGCCCGCCCAGTTCCCCCGGATACCAGGGCGGGCGGAAGACGTGGCTCGTCGCGCTGGCGGCGAAGATGGCGAGCCGGCCCGTCGCGGCGCAGAGCCCGAGCACGGCGGCGCCGATGGCGGCGAGGAATCCCTGGACTGCGGTCATGCGGCTCCCTTGCGGTCAGCCGCCTGAATACCGGCGCTCGTAGCGCGCGCCAAGGCTGGTCAGGATTTCATAGCCGATCGAGCCTGCGCGCGTGCCGACCTCGTCGAGGCTGATGCCATCCCCGATGAAGATGGCGTAGTCGCCCCGCTTTACGGCATCCTCGGCAAGGCCCGAGATATCGAGCGTGATGAGATCCATGGAGATGCGGCCGGCAATCGGGCAGCGTACGCCCCCGACGACCGCTTCTCCGCCGGGTTTGAGATTCGTGCCGCTGAGGCTGCGCAGGAAGCCGTCGGCATAGCCGAGGCTGACGGTGGCGATCCGCCGGCGGCCTTCAGCCGTCCAGTGGCCGCTGTAGCCGACGGTTTCCGCATCGGGCACCGTGCGAATCTGGATGATCCTGGCCGCGAGGCGGACGACCGGCGCCATGGGGTTGTCCCGGCCCGGGCGGGGATTACCGCCATAGAGCGCGTAGCCCGGCCGCAGCAGATCGTAATGCGGCCTTTCCGGCAGGTAGATGCCGGAGGAGTTGCAGAGCGAGGCGGGGACGCCGGGAAACAGGGCGCGGACGGCCTCAAATGCCTTGATCTGCTTGGCGTTGATCGGCAGTCCCGGGGTTTCGGCGGACACGAGATGGCTCATCACGAGCGACGGCGTGAAGGCCTCCATCAGGCCCGCCTCGCTGACAAGCTTCGTCGCGCTCTCGAGCCTGAGACCGAGCCTGTTCATGCCGGTGTCGACATGGATCGCCGCCGGCAGTTTCTTGCCGATGCCGGCGCAATAGGTCGCCCAGTCCGCGATCTCCTCACGCGAACCCAGAACCGGTCGCGCGCCGATCGCGGCAAAATGCGCGGCCGTCCCCGGCAGCAGGCCATTGAGCACATAGAGGGTGGCCGTGCTGTTCACCGCGCGGAAGCGCTCGGCCTCGCAGAAATGGGCGACAAAGAAGGTGGTGCAGCCCGCATCCGCGAGGGCGCTGGCCGCCGGCTCAAGGCCTATGCCATAGGCGTCCGCCTTGATGACCGCGGCGCATTCCGCCTCGGGTGCCTCACCGGCGAGCGTATGCCAGTTCTTCACCAACGCGGAGAGATCGATGGTCAAGAGGGCGCCGGCGTCCGCCTCCTGGGGACTGGCAAAGGGCGCGGTGGGCGAAGCGTATGCGGTCACAATGAGGGGAACCTCATCTCAGAGGGCGATGGCGCGACGAGCCCATCGTTCAGTACTGCTCCGGCAGGTGGTCTTCCTGCGCCAGATTGCCGAAGCGGGTGACATCGGCCTGGAACGAGAGCTGGACCGTGCCGGTAGGCCCGTGGCGCTGCTTGCCGATGATCACTTCAGCCTTGCCATAGGCCAGGTCCATCTCGGCCTGCCACTTGAAATGCTCCTCGGTGCCCATCTTGGGCTCCTTGTTCTTGAGGTAATACTCGTCACGATAGACGAACATCACGACGTCGGCATCCTGCTCGATCGATCCGGACTCACGCAGGTCCGAGAGCTGGGGCCGCTTGTCGTCGCGCGACTCGACCTGACGCGAGAGCTGCGACAGCGCGACGATCGGCACCGCCAGTTCCTTGGCCAGCGCCTTCATGCCCGTGGTGATCTCGGTGAGCTCCTGCACGCGATTCTCGCCCTTCTTCGACGAGCCGGAGAGCAGCTGCAGATAGTCGACCACCAAAAGGTCGAGCCCGCGCTGGCGTTTGAGACGACGCGCGCGGGCGGCGAGCTGGGCAATCGACAGGCCGCCGGTCTGATCGATGTAGAACGGGATGGTCTGCATCTCGCGTGCGACGTCGCTGATCTTGTAGAACTCGTCCTCGCGGATGTCGCCGCGGCGGATCTTGTAGGAGGGGATGCCGGCCTGTTCGGCGATGATACGGTTGGCGAGCTGCTCGGCGGACATTTCGAGCGAGAAGAAGCCGACGATACCGCCGTTGACCGTCTTCACCGCGCCGTCCGGCTGTTTCTCGCCACGGTAGGCCTTGGCCACGTTGAAGGCGATGTTGGTGACGAGCGACGTCTTCCCCATGCCGGGACGTCCGGCGATGATGATCAGGTCCGAGGGTTGGAGGCCGCCCATCAGCCGGTCGAGATCGGAAAGGCCGCTGGCGATACCGGAAAGGTGCCCGTCGCGCTTGTACGCCGCGCTGGCCATGTCGATGGCGGTGAGCAGGGCGGCGTCGAAGGACTGGAAGCCGCTACCGGCCTGGCCTTTCTCCGCGACCTCGTAG
>CALFYQ010000121.1 GCA_937952085.1 uncultured Paracoccaceae bacterium
ACGGCGGCGAAGCGATGATCCCGGCGCTGGAGCAGATCATCAAGCGCGGCGGCGCGCTCGGCGTGAACGAGATCGCCATCGGCATGCCGCATCGCGGCCGGCTCTCGGTGCTCGCCAACGTGATGGGCAAGCCCTATCGCGCCATCTTCAACGAATTCCAGGGCGGCAGCTTCAAGCCGGACGACGTCGCCGGCTCGGGCGACGTGAAGTACCATCTCGGCGCCTCGTCGGACCGCGAGTTCGACGGCAACACCGTTCACCTCTCGCTCACCGCCAACCCCTCGCATCTCGAGGCGGTGAACCCGGTGGTGATCGGCAAGGTCCGCGCCAAGCAGGAGCAGAAGGGCGACCGGGAGCGCACGCAGGTCCTCCCGATCCTGCTCCACGGCGACGCCGCCTTCGCCGGCCAGGGCGTGGTGGCGGAATGCTTCGGCCTCTCCGGGCTGCGCGGCCACCGCACCGGCGGCACGATCCACTTCATCGTGAACAACCAGATCGGCTTCACGACCGCCCCGCACAATTCGCGCTCCTCGCCCTATCCGACCGACATCTCGCTGATGGTCGAGGCGCCGATCTTCCATGTGAACGGAGACGACCCGGAGGCGGTGGTCCACGCCGCCCGCATCGCCGTGGAATTCCGGCAGAAATTCCACAAGGACGTCGTCATCGACATGTTCTGCTACCGTCGGTTCGGCCACAACGAGGGCGACGAGCCGATGTTCACGCAGCCGGCGATGTATCGCTCGATCAAGAAGCACAAGACGACGCTTCAGCTCTATTCCGAGCGGCTGGTGCAAGACGGCCTGATCGAGGCCGCCGAAGTCGAGCAGATGAAGGCGGAGTTCCAGTCGACCCTCAACGAGGAGTTCGAGGCCGGCAAGGTGTTCCGCCCCAACAAGGCGGACTGGCTGGACGGCCGCTGGAAGCATCTCGGCGTCGAGCAGGCGGAATATCAGCGCGGCGTCACCGGCGTCGCGACGGACCGGTTGCAGCAAGTCGGCGCCGCGCTCTCCCGCATCCCGGACGGGTTCAACGCCCACAAGACCGTCGAGCGCATCTTCGCCGAGAAGGCCAAGATGTTCGAAACCGGCAAGGGGATCGACTGGGCCACCGCCGAGGCGCTCGCCTTCGGCACGCTCCAGCTCGAGGGCTTTCCGGTCCGGCTCTCGGGGCAGGATTGCACCCGCGGCACCTTCTCGCAGCGCCATTCCGGGATCATCGACCAGCAGACGGAGGAGCGCTACTACCCGCTCCGCAACATCCGCGAGGGCCAGGCGGATTACGAGGTCATCGACTCGATGCTCTCGGAATACGCGGTGCTCGGCTTCGAATACGGCTACTCGCTGGCCGAGCCGAACGCGCTCGTGCTCTGGGAGGCCCAGTTCGGCGACTTCGCCAACGGTGCCCAGATCATGATCGACCAGTTCATCTGCTCGGGCGAGCGGAAGTGGCTTCGCATGTCCGGCCTCGTGATGCTTCTGCCGCATGGCTACGAAGGGCAGGGGCCGGAGCATTCCTCGGCGCGGATCGAGCGGTTCCTCCAGCTTTCGGCGGAGGACAACTGGATCGTCGCCAACTGCACGACGCCCTCCAACTACTTCCACATCCTGCGCCGGCAGATGCACCGGAGCTTCCGCAAGCCGCTGGTCCTCTTCACGCCGAAGAGCCTTCTCCGGCACAAGCTCTGCGTCTCGAAGCTGGATGAGTTCGGGCCGGATTCGAGCTTCCACCGCGTGCTCTGGGACGACGCCGAAATGGGCGGCGGCTCGACGCTCACGCTGAAGAAGGACGACAAGATCAAGCGCGTCGTCCTCTGCTCCGGAAAGGTCTACTACGACCTTCTGGAGGCGCGGGACGCGCAGGGCCTCGACGACGTCTACATCCTCAGGCTCGAACAGCTCTATCCGTTCCCGGCGCTCTCGCTGACCAAGGAGCTCTCCCGCTTCAAGAAGGCGGAGTTCGTCTGGTGCCAGGAAGAGCCGAAGAACCAGGGCTCCTGGACCTTCGTCGAGCCGAACGTCGAGTGGGTGCTGGAACGGATCGGCGCGAAGCAGACGCGGCCCCGCTACGCCGGGCGGCAGGCGTCGGCCTCGCCGGCGACCGGCCTCGCCGCGCAGCACAAGCATGAACAGGAGAAGCTCGTCTCTGACGCGCTGACGGGCTGAAAGAGGATCCTTCCATGAGCATCGAAATCCGCGTCCCCCCGCTCGGCGAGAGCGTGTCGGAAGCGACCGTCGCGAAGTGGCTCAAGAAGGCCGGCGACGCGGTCGCCGCCGACGAGCCGCTGGTGGAGCTCGAGACCGACAAGGTCTCCGTCGAGGTGCCGGCGCCCGCCGCCGGCCGGCTCGACGAGATCGTCGCCAAGGAAGGCGAGACGGTCGGCCGAGACGCGCTTCTGGCCATGCTGATCGAGGGCGCCGAGGGCGCCGCGCCGGCCCCGAAGGCGGAGGCGCCGAAAGACGCGCCGAAGGCCGAGGCCGCGTCGAAGGAGGAGGCGCCGAAAGCCGCCCCCGTCGCCGCGCCCGCGGCCGCCGCGCCCGGCGGCGCCAGGTCGAAGACCGAGGTTCTGGCCGAGGCCGCCCGCGGCGTGCCGGCGCCCGCCGCGCCGGTCGCCTCCAGCATCGCCCCCGCGCCGGCCGCCGCCGCCGCGCCGCGCGCCCCGATCCCGGCCGAGGACGCCGCCCGCGAGGAGCGGGTGAAGATGACCCGACTGCGGCAGACCATCGCCCGCCGCCTGAAGGACGCGCAGAACACCGCCGCCATGCTCACCACCTACAACGAGGTGGACATGTCCGCGGTCATGGCGCTCCGCAACCAGTACAAGGACGAGTTCGAGAAGAAGCACAAGGTCCGTCTCGGCTTCATGTCCTTCTTCGTGAAGGCCTGCGTCCACGCGCTGCAGGAGATCCCGGCCGTCAACGCCGAGATCGACGGGACCGACATCGTCTACAAGAACTTCGTCCACATGGGCGTCGCCGTCGGCACGCCGACCGGCCTCGTCGTCCCGGTCGTGCGGAACGCGCACGAGATGGGCTTCGCGACGATCGAGAAGACGATCAACGAACTCGGCGCCAAGGGCCGCGACGGCAAGCTCTCGATGGCCGATCTCCAGGGCGGCACGTTCACCATCTCGAACGGCGGCGTCTACGGCTCGCTGATGTCCTCGCCGATCCTCAACCCGCCGCAATCCGGCATCCTCGGCATGCACAAGATCCAGGATCGGCCCGTCGTGGTCGGCGGCCAGATCGTTATCCGCCCGATGATGTACCTCGCGCTCTCCTACGACCACCGGATCGTCGACGGGAAGGAGGCGGTGACCTTCCTCGTCCGCGTGAAGGACGCGCTGGAGGACCCGCGCCGGCTCCTGATGGACCTGTGAGGACCGCGTCCGCGCCCCGTGATTTTGCTTCGCGCGTCCCGTCCGGGGCGGGCGAAGCGCTTGAGGCGCGGCCGCGATGACCCCCGAACTCACCGCCCTCGCCCTCGCGGGCCTTCTCCAGGTGGCGCAGTTCGTCATCCTCGCCGTGCCGGCCAATCTCCAGCACGGGTCGAAGGTGATGATGGGGACGCGGGATACGCCGCCTCAGCTCACCGGCGTGGTGGCCCGGCTCAACCGCGCCTTCATCAACCACAACGAGGGGCTGATCCTCTTCGGGATCGCCGTCATGGTGGTGACGCTCGGCGGCAAGGCTTCGGCCTTCACCGCCGCCTGCGCCTGGGCCTATCTCGTGGCGCGGGCGCTCTACGTACCCTGCTACGCCTTCGGGCTCACGCCGTGGCGTTCGGTGGTCTGGCTCGTCGGCTTTCTCGCCTCGACGCTGATGCTCGTCGCGGCGCTCGTCTAAGGTTGAACGAAGGAGGCCGAAAATGGCCGAATACGACCTAATCGTCATCGGCGGCGGCCCGGGCGGCTATGTCTGCGCGATCCGGGCGGCGCAGCTCGGGCTGAAGACGGCCTGCGTCGAGGGCCGCGGCGCGCTCGGCGGCACCTGCCTCAATGTCGGCTGCATCCCGTCGAAGGCGATGCTGCACGCCTCCGAGATGCTGCACGAGGCGGAGACGAACTTCGCCAAGCTCGGCATCGTGGCGAAATCCGTCTCGGTCGATCTCGCCCAGATGCACGCCCACAAGAAGAGCGTGATCGACGGCAACACCAAGGGCATCGAGTTCCTCTTCAAGAAGAACAAGGTTGCCTACATCAAGGGCTGGGGCGAGATCGTCGCGCCCGGCGAGGTGAAGGTCGGCGACGAGACGCACAAGGCCAAGGCCATCGTAGTCGCCACCGGCTCGGAGCCCGCCTCCTTGCCCGGCATCGAGGTGGACGAGGAGCGGATCGTCACCTCCACCGGCGCGCTCGACCTGCCGAAGGTGCCGAAGAAGCTCGTCGTGATCGGCGGCGGCGTCATCGGCCTCGAGCTCGGCTCGGTCTGGAAGCGGCTCGGCTCCGAGGTGACGGTGATCGAGTATCTCGACGAGATCACGCCGGGCGCCGATGGCGAGGTCGCCCGCGAGTTCCGCAAGATCCTGAAGAAGCAGGGGATCGCCTTCGAGCTCGGCTGCGCCGTCACCGGCGTCGAGGCGCTGAAGACCAAGCTCAAGGTCGCCTTCCGCCGCCGCAAGGACGAATCGGAGGAGGTGATCGACGCCGATGTCGTCCTCGTCGCCACCGGCCGGCGGCCCTACACCAAGGGGCTCGGCCTAGAGGCGCTGGGCGTGAAGATGGAGAAGGGCTTCGTCATGACCGACGCCCGCTTCCGCACCAACGTCTCGGGGGTCTACGCCATCGGCGACGTCACCGAGGGCCCGATGCTCGCCCACAAGGCGGAGGACGAGGGCATGGCCGTGGCCGAGGAGATCGCCCGCGCCTCCGGCCACGTGAACTACGCCGTCATCCCCGGCGTCATCTACACGATGCCCGAGGTCGCCTCGGTCGGCCTCACCGAGGAGGCGCTGAAGTCGCAGGGCCGGGCCTACAAGGCGGGCAAGTTCCCCTTCCTCGCCAACGGCCGCTCCAAGGCGAACCTCGCGACCGAGGGCTTCGTGAAACTCCTGGCCGACGCCAAGACCGGGCAGCTTCTCGGCGCCCACATCATCGGCCCGGGCGCGGGCGATCTCATCCACGAGATCTGCGTGGCGATGGAGCATGGCGGCTCGGCGGCGGACGTGGCCAGGACCTGCCACGCCCACCCGACCTATTCAGAGGCGGTGCGCGAGGCGGCGCTCGCCTGCGGCGACGGCGCGATTCATTTCTGACCGTCACGGAAGCTTGACGGCGCCGCGCCCCCGAAAGGGCTATGTGCGGCGCCGCAGGACCGGAGATTGACCATGCCCTTCCGCCTTCTCGGCATTTCCGGCGCGCTCCGCCGCGCCTCGACCAACACCGCGCTCATCCGCGCCGCGGGGGCGCTGGCGGGCGACGACGTCGCCTTCTCGATCGCCGATATCGATCTGCCGCTCTACAACGGCGACGTCGAGGATGCCGGCTATCCGGAGAAGGTGACCGAGTTTGTCGAGGCGATCCGCGCCGCCGACGCGATCGTGATCTCCACACCGGAATACAACAAGGGCCTCTCCGGCGCGCTGAAGAACGCGCTCGATTGGCAGAGCCGCTTCGCGCCCGGACCGCTCCGCGGCAAGCCGGTGGCGATCATGTCCGCCACGGGCGGCTTCGCCGGCGGACAGGTGTCGCAGTTCACCCTCCGGCACTGCCTCACGCCGTTCGGCTGCCACGTGCTGGCGAGCCCGCAGGTCCATGTCGGCTCGAACGACAAGGAGGGCATCTTCGTGAACGGTGAACTCGCCGATCCGAAAACGCGCGGCTACGTCGCCGACCTGATGAAGGCGCTCCGCGAGCTCGCCGCGCTTCACGCCCCGAGATAGGCCGCGAGCGCCGGCGGCGGCGCGTCGAGCAACGCCTCGATCGGCGCCGCCGGCCCGGCCCGGCCCTCGCCGACGAAGGCGGCGTGGCCGCCGGCCCGCCGCGCCTCCGCCGGATCGTGCGTCGACATCACCACGGTCATGCCCCGCCGCGCCCGCAGCGCCGCGACAAGGCCCAGCATCTCCGCCCGCATCGCCGGGCCAAGCGCCGCGAAAGGCTCGTCGAGAAGGAGGATCGGCCGCTCCCGGAGGAGCGCGCGGGCGAGCGCCACGCGGCTCCGCTGGCCGCCCGACATCTCCGCGGGCTTCCGCCCGCCCATCCCTTCGAGGCCGACCTCGGCCAGCGCCGCCGAGACCCGCGCCCGGTCCGCCGCCGAGAGCCGGAGGCCGGGGTCGAGCCCGAGCCCGACATTCGCCGCCGCGTCGAGATGCGGGAAAAGGTTGTGCTCCTGAAAGACGGTGGTCACCGGGCGCTTCGCCGGCGGAACGCCTGCCATGTCCCGTCCGTCGAGGACCACATGGCCGGACGCGGCCGCCGCGAAGCCGCCGATCAGCGCGATGAGCGTCGATTTCCCGCCGCCGGACGGCCCGAGCAGCGTCAGGTGCCCGCCCGCCTGCGCCTCTAGATCGGCGACGAGGCGGAAATCGCCGGCCCGGACCTCAGCCGCCTCCAGCCGGATCACGCGCGCCCCCATCGGTCGAAGGCGAGGAAAAGCCCGAAGGCGAGCGCCGCGAGGAGGAGCGCGGCGCCCGCCGCCGCCTCCATCCGGTGCGCCGACATCAGCCCATGGACATAGAGCGGCAGGGTCGGCGCCGTCGGCGTCGCGAAGATCGCGACGACGCCGAGATCGCCGGCCGAAAGCGCCGCCGAGAGACCGCCGGCGAGGCCGAGCGGCCGCCGGAGCCGCGGCAGCCAGAGAAGCCGCAGCCGGTCCCGCGCCTGCATCCCGAGCGCCTCCGCCAGCGGCCCGTAGTCCCGCGCCGCCTCGCGGAGCGCCGGGAGGAGCAGCCGGAACGCGAAGGGGAGGGCGGAGGCCCCGTTCACCAGCGCCACCAGCGGCATCGCCACCGAGGCCGGCGCCACCACCGCCCGAAGCGCGAGGAAAAGCGCGACCCCCGCGACGAAGGGCGAAACGACGAGGGCGAGGAGCGCGGTCGCCTCAACCAGCCGCGCCGCGCGGGGCGCCCGGCCTTCGAGCGCGACGACGAGCATGACGAGCGCAAGGCCGAGCGTCAGCGCCATCGCCGCCGCCGTCAGCGCGACGCCGAGCGAGCGCCCCGCCGCCAGCCAGACGCGCGGCCCCATCTCCCCGAGCCCGCCGACCCCGAGCGCCGCCGCCGCGGCGAGGGGCGCGATCAGGAACGCCGCGGCGAGGCCGAGCGCGGCGCCGTCCCCGAGCCGCGCCGCAACGCCCCGCCCATCCCACCGCTCCGGCGGCGCGTCGAGCCCGGGCCCGAGCCCCGATGGCGCGGAGAGCCCGGCGGCGAGGAGCGCGAGCGCCAGCCCGAGCCCGAGCTGGAGCCCCGCCAGCGCCGCCGCCCGGCCGAGATCGAAATCGAACCGCACCGCCTGGTAGATCGCCAGTTCCAGCGTCGTCGCCCGCGGCCCGCCGCCAAGCGCCAAGGCGACCGCAAAGGAGGTGGCGCAAAGGAGGAAGATGAGCGCGAAGGCCCCGGGCGCCGCCGCCCGGAGCGCCGGCCACTCGATCAACCGGAAGAGAGGCCGCCCTTCGAGCCCGAGTTCCGCCGCCAGCCGCCAGCGCTCCGCCGGAATGTCGGAGAGCGCCTGGAGGAGGATCCGCACCGCCAGCGGCAGGTTGAAGAAGACATGGGCGAGCAGCACCCCCGAAAGCCCGTAGATGTCGAGCTTCGGCAGGCCGAGCGCGCCGAGCCCGTCGTTCACCAGCCCCGAACGCCCCCAGATCGCGACGATGCCGAGGATCGCCACGATGATCGGCAAAAGGAACGGCGCGCCGAGCAGCGTCACCAGCGCCTCTCGCCCCGGAAACCGCCGCCGCGCCAGCGCCCGCGCCACCGGAATCGCCAGCGCGACCGAAATCAGCGCCGAGAGGAAGGCCTGCCGCGCGGTGAATTCGAGCGCCCGCCAGTCCGGCGCGGTGAACCGCCCGGCCCCCTCGGCCCAGAGAAAGACGAGCGCCGCCGCGCCGATTGTGAGCGCGAGGACGAGCGCCAGCGCGCCGCCCCCCGCCCACCAGAGCGCCGGCGCGGGCCGCATCAGCGGCTCATCACCTCGAGCCATTCGGCGAGCGCCGCCTCGCGCTTCGCCGCCGCCTCCTCCGGCGGATAAATCAGCGATTTCGCCGGGATCGGCAGCGCCCTGAACCCCTCCGGCAGCCCGGCCTCCGGCGTCTTCGCCGGATACATCCAGTTCGTCTCCGGGATCACCGACTGGAAGCCGCTTTCGGCGATGAAGGCCATGAACTTGTCCGCGAGTTCCGGCGCATCGGTCCCCGCCAGCTTCCCGGCGACCTCGACCTGCATGTAATGGCCCTCGGAGAAAATCGCCGCCGCCTTGGCGTCGTCCCCTTCGGCGATGGCGTGATAGGCGGGCGAGGTGGTGTAGGAGAGCGCCATCATCGCCTCCCCCTCGAGGAACATGCCGTAGGCCTCGTACCAGCCGGCCGTCACCGTCACGATCCGCGGCTTCAGCTTCGCCCAGATATCGGCGGCCTTGTCGCCATAAACCTCCTTCACCCAGAGGAGGAGGCCGAGCCCCGGCGAGGAGGAGCGCGGGTCCTGGATCACGATGGTCACGTCGTCGGGCGCGGCGAGCAACGCCTCGAAGGAGGTCGGCGCCGCGGCGAGCCGGGTCTTGTCGTAGACGAAGGCGAACCAGCCCCAATCGTAAGGGACGAAGAGCGGGTCGCTCCAGCCGCCCGGCACGTCCCAGTTCGCCGTCACGCCGTGCGGCGCGAAAAGGCCCGAAGCGGCGGCCTCCGCCATCAGGTTGGTGTCGAGCCCGAGCACCACGTCCGCCTCGGTGGCGGCGCCTTCGAGCTTCACCCGCCCGAGCAGGGCCGCGCCGTCGCCGGCGGCGACAAGTTCGAGGTCGCAGCCGCAGACCGCCTCGAAGTTCTTCTCGATCGCGGCGCCCGGCCCCCATTCGGTGACGAAGCTGTCATAGGTGTAGACGGTGAGCTTTTCGGCCGCATCCGCGCCGCCCGCGAGGGCGAGGGGGAGGGCCGCAGCGGCGAGGCGAAGCCTCTTCATGGAATGCTCCTTGCGCTGCGGCGCAAGGAGGGACTCGACGTTTTCGGGCGTCGCGCCTTCCCTACGCCGGCATGATCCGGTTCAGGTTCGTCGGGTTCGCTTGCGCATCTCAGCGGCCGAAACCGCACCCCGAGGCAAGCCGAAGACTAGGCCGCGCGGGCGGCGCGGTCAATGAAGCGGCGGGGCAGGCGGTCGGGCGTCGCTTGTCGGTTCGGCCGCCCATCTTCATCGGTGCTCCGCTTCGGCGCGAAGGCGCGCCCTATCCGCACTTCCCGGCCCTCAAAGCGGGCGGCCCCCCCCCCCCGGTCGTCACGCGTGGCTCGGCCCGAAGTCGGGGCGACGCCATGAAGCGCCCAATCCAGCCCGGTCAGGCGCCCACCCAGGGGCAGGCGCGGCCCTTCGCGCCCCGCTCCGCCGAAGCCAGGTCCATCGCGAAGCGAAGAAGACGCTCCGTCACGCCGGGCTTCCCCGCGCCACCCGCGCGCGTCTATCCTTACGCGCGCGAGAACCCGGAGGACCAGGATGCGGATCGGAGAGGCGCTTCACCGCCCCTGGCGCGCCCAGCCCTGCCGGGAGGAGGAGGACGAGGGCGGCGGCGACAGCGCCTTCGTGAGAGACTACGACCTCTACCTCTATCTCCTGCTCGACCCGTTCCGCCCCGAGACGAGCGAGGCCGGCGCGGCGATGATCCGCGTCCTCCGCGACTTCGATCGCGCGTCCTCGGCCAGCCTCTCGATCCGCCGGCCCTATTCCGGATCGGAGACGAAGTTCCGCGAGGAGGTCCTTTCCGTCCTCAAGGCCGAACCCCCGCATCGTGCGGCGGTGGCGGATCGCCTCGGCGTCTTCGTCGCGGCGAAGGAGCTTGGCCGCTTCGACGAGGACATCCACCGCTGCGCCTTCCTCGATTTCGAAACGCTCTTCACCCCCGAAGGCGCCTTCCTTTCGGGCGAGGCCGTCACCGCGCTGAAGGCGCTCGCGAAGCTAGAAGGCGGAAAACTGCTCGATGCGCTCCAGGCGCGGAAGGCGCAGCGGCGGGACTGGCTTTCGGCCGTCGAATGGAAGGTCGGCCTCTACGGCGTGACGGTCGACATGAAGAAGCTCTTCGAGGCCGCGCGCGGCGGAACGCTCTAGCCGATCCGCCCGCCGCCCTCGCCGACCTGGCCGCGATGGCGGAGCACATGGTCGAGGATCACGCAGGCCATCATCGCCTCGCCGACCGGCACCGCGCGGATGCCGACGCAGGGGTCGTGCCGGCCCTTGGTGACGATCTCGGCGTCGCGCCCGGCCTTGTCCACCGTCCGCCGCGGCGTGAGGATCGAGGAGGTCGGCTTCACCGCGAAACGAACCACCACGTCCTGCCCGGTGGAGATGCCGCCAAGCACGCCGCCTGCATGGTTCGAAAGGAAGGTCGGGCCGGCGTTCCCCATCCGCATCTCGTCGGCATTCTCCTCGCCGGTGAGCGCGGCCGCGGCCATGCCGGCCCCGATCTCGACGCCCTTCACCGCGTTGATCGACATCATCGCAGCCGCGAGGTCGGCGTCGAGCTTGCCGTAGATCGGCGCGCCGAGCCCGGCCGGAACGCCCGAGGCGACCACCTCGATCACCGCGCCGACCGAGGAGCCGGATTTCCGCAGCCCGTCGAGATAGTCGGCCCAGAGCGTCGCCGCCGCGGCGTCGCCGGTCCAGAACGGGTTCCGCTCCACCTCGTCCCAGTCCCAGTTCGCGCGGTCGGCCTCATGGACGCCCATCCGCACCATCGCGCCTCTGATCGAGACGCCGGGGAGAAGCGCCGAAAGCGCCGCCCGCGCCACCGCCCCGGCCGCGACGCGCGCCGCCGTCTCCCGCGCGGAGGATCGGCCGCCGCCCCGCGGGTCCCGCACCCCGTACTTGATCCAGTAGGGATAGTCGGCGTGGCCCGGCCGGAACTTATCCGCGATCTCGGAATAGTCCTTCGAGCGCTGGTCGGTGTTGCGGATGAAAAGCTGGATCGGCGTGCCGGTCGTCACGCCCTCGTAGACGCCGGAGAGGATCTCCACCTCGTCGGCCTCGCGGCGCTGGGTGGTGAAGCGGCTCGTCCCCGGCTTCCGCCGGTCCATCCAGGGCTGGATGTCGGCCTCGGAAAGCGGCACGCCCGGCGGGCAGCCGTCCACCACCGCGCCGAGCGCCGGCCCGTGGCTCTCGCCCCAGGTGGTGACGCGGAAGAGATGGCCGAAGGTGTTGTAGGACATGCGCGCGCTCCTTCCCGCCGCCGAATACCGGCAGGGCGGCGGGAAGGGAAGGCGGCGCTCAGTTGAGCGTCGTCGCCTCTTGCGTCAGGCGCGGTGCGCCGGCGCCGGGAAGCGGCTCATGGAAGGCGTCGGCCGCCATGATGCCGAGGGCGAGCGCCGCATAGATCGCGACCATCGCGAGCAGCCGCCAGGGATCGCCCTCGCCAAACCTGCGGACGCCATCCGCGTTCCGCGTCACGGGCGCCGGGCCGTAGCCCATCGTCTCCGTATTCATTCTCAGTCTCCGTTAAGGCGCCGCCGCATCGGCGGCACGGCGGAGATGGGGTGCGGTGCAGCATGATGGAAATGAATATTCATGTCTCTTTGTATCACAAACCCTGAATGGTCCCGCGCCGCGCGACCGCCGCTCCCTGCGCGAACGAGGGCGCGCCGGGCCGGCGATCGAGACTTCGGCGCCGATCGCGGCGGCGCGCCTCACACCCGGACCGACGCGCCTTCCGGGTTGTGCGCGCCGAGGCACTCGGCCAGCGCCCGGGCGATTTCGCGGAAATGCGCGGCCTCCGCGCTTTCCGGCTTCGACGCGACGATGGGCGTCCCCTCGTCCGAGGTGGTCCGGAGCTGGAGCGTCAGCGGCAGCCGGCCGAGGAACGGCGCGCCGATCCGCGTCGCCTCCGCCTCGGCGCCGCCATGGCCGAAGATCTCGGTCTCGTGGCCGCAATTCGGGCAGCAGAAGGTCGCCATGTTCTCGATCACCCCGAGAAGCGGGATCTTCAGCTTCTCGAACATGTCGATGGCCTTCCGCGCGTCGAGCAGGGCGACATCCTGCGGGGTGGAGACGACGACGGCGCCAGAGAGCTTCGCCTTCTGCGAAAGCGAAAGCTGCACGTCGCCGGTGCCGGGCGGCAGGTCGATGATGAGGAAGTCGAGCGGCGCCCAGTCCACCTGGTGGAGCATCTGCGTCACCGCGCCCATCAGCATCGGGCCGCGCCAGATCACGCTTTCCCGCTCGCCGGTCAGGAAGCCCATCGACATGCACTTCACGCCATAGCCGCGGAGCGGGACGATGGTCTGCCCGTCAGGCGAATTCGGCCGGCCCTCGATGCCGAGCATCCGCGGCTGCGACGGCCCGTAGACGTCCGCGTCGAGCAGGCCGACGCGCCAGCCCTCCATCGCCAGCGCCACCGCGAGATTGGCCGAGACGGTGGATTTTCCCACCCCGCCCTTGCCGGAGCCGACCGCGACGATGCGGGCGACGCCGGCCACCTGGCCGTCATTCGGCGCGGGGGAGGGGCCGCGGAGCGGCTTGTCGCCGGGCTTCGCGCGGGCGCCGAGATCGGGCGGCGGGCCCTTCGGCGCCGGGGCCGTGGACGCCGCCGAATGCGCAGTGAGCGCGACCAGCGCGGAGGAGACTCCGGGCACCGCCCGCGCCGCGGCCTCCGCCGCCTGCCGCAGCGGCTCCAGCGAGGGGCCGCGCGCCGGGTCGACCTCCAGCGCGAAACGCACCGCGCCGCTCTCCACGGCGAGGCCCGTCACCATGCCGGTCGAGACCACGTCCCGCCCCGTCGCCGGATCGACGACCGCGCCGAGCGCCTTCAGCACGTCATTTCGCGTCGCGCCCGCCATATCGCACCTGCAGTTTCTTCACATTCGGTCGATAGATAGGCCGACGGCGCGCGGAGCGCCACGCCCGGAGCCGCCGGTTTCGCAGCGTGACCGTTCCGGCACGCCCCGCGCGCGAAAGCGGTTGCCCGTTCCGCGCTGGATTGCGACAAACATGCGGCAACCCGGGGGGTAAGCATGCCGGCTCGACCGTTACTTACGGTGGAGGACCTGACGATCGCGTTCGGCGAAGGCCGTTCCGCGGTGACGGTCGTGGACCAGGTCTCGTTCGCGCTCCGGCGCGGAGAGACGCTGGCGCTCGTCGGCGAATCGGGTTCGGGCAAGACGCTGACCGGCAAGGCCCTGCTCGGCATCCTGCCGCGCGGCGCGCGGATCATCGGCGGCGCCGCGCTGCTCTCCGACGGGCACGGCCCGGACATCGATCTTCTCGCCCTTTCCGACGCGGAGCTGCGGAAGGTACGCGGCGGCCGCGTCTCGATGATCTTCCAGGAGCCGATGAGCTCCCTCTCGGGCCTCCACACCATCGGCGACCAGGTCGGCGAGGCGGTGCGCCTCCATTCCGATCTCCGCGGCGAGGCGGTTAAGGCGCGTTGCCTCGAAACCTTCGCCTCGGTCGGCTTCCCGGACCCGGAGCGCGCCTTCCGCGCCTATCCGTTCGAATTGTCCGGCGGCCTCCGCCAGCGCGCGATGATCGCCATGGCGATGGTCTGCCGCCCCGCCCTGATGATCGCGGACGAGCCGACCACCGCGCTCGACGTGACGACGCAGGCCACCGTCCTCGACCTCATCAAGCGGCTCCAGGCCGAAACCGGCATGTCGATGGTGATGGTCACGCACGATCTCGGCGTCGTCGCCAACATGGCCGATACGGTCGTGGTGATGCGCAAGGGCAAGGTGGTCGAACGCGGCCCGGCCCGCGCCGTGCTGACGACGCCCGGCCACGGCTACACGAAGAAGCTGATCGCCGCCGCGCCCGACATCCCCGAGAACCTGGAGCCTCGCGCCGTGCCGCAGGAGGATTTCATCCTCCGCGCCCGCCACCTCTCCAAGACCTATCCCGGCAAGGCGCTCGGCCTCGGCCGCACCGCGCCGCCGGTGAAGGCGGTGCAGGACGTGCGGCTCGAAATCCGCCGGGGCGAGACGCTGGCCATCGTCGGCGAGTCGGGCTCCGGCAAGTCCACCGTCGCCAAGCTGATGCTGCAGGCGGAGCGGCCGGACCCGGGCGCGGAGGTCCTCTTCAAGGGCAAGGACGGCGTCGAGGTGGACGTCGCCAAGCTCTCGGGCTCGGAGCTCGTGAAGTTCCGCCGCAAGGTCCAGATCGTCTTCCAGGATCCGTTCTCCTCGCTCTCGCCCCGCATGAACGTGCGGGACATCCTGACCGAGCCGCTCCGCGTCCATGGCGTCGGCACCGGGCCCGAACAGCGGGAGCGTGCGGCGATGCTGATGGAGCGGGTGGGCCTCTCCGCCGACCATCTGCAGCGCTACCCGCACGCCTTCTCGGGCGGCCAGCGGCAGCGCATCTCCATCGCCCGCGCCCTGGCGCTCGGCCCGGAACTCATCGTCTGCGACGAGCCGACCTCGGCGCTCGACGTCTCGGTGCAGGCCCAGGTGCTGGATCTTTTCAAGGAGATCCGGGACGATCTCGGCCTCTCCTACCTCTTCATCAGCCATAACCTTGCGGTCGTGGCAGACCTCGCCGACCGGGTGGCGGTGATGCGGCGCGGCCGCGTCGTGGAGGAGGGGCCGGTCAAGGCGCTCTTCACCAACCCTGTCCATCCCTACACCAAGGCCCTGATGGCCGCCTCGCCGGAGCCGGACATGGACCGCCCGCTCGATCTTGCCGCCGTCGCCCGCGGGGCCGGCGAGCCGGACAGCTGGCCGGAGCCCTACGGCTATCGGGACGAGGCGGCGCCGCCGCTCCTCGAGATCGCGGCGGGCCACTACGTACGGAGAGCCGCATGATCCGCGCCCTCGCGCTCCTCGCGCTGCTTCTGGCCACGCCCGCCCTCGCGCTCGAGCTGAAGGAGACGCCCTCGCTCGCCGAGAAGGTTTCGAAAGGGCAGCTGCCGCCGGTCTCCGAACGCGCGCCGGAAGAGCCGCTGATCGTCGACCTCGCCGCCCGCGGGCGGGAGATCGGCAAGCAGGGCGGGCAGATCCGCACCCTGATCGGCCGCGCGCGGGACGTGCGCTATGCGGTTGTCTACGGCTACGCCCGCCTCGTCGGCTATGACGAGCGGCTGGTGCTGCGCGCCGACATTCTCGAAAGCGTCGAGGTCGCCGCGGGGCGCATCTTCACGCTCCACCTCCGCAAAGGCCACCGCTGGTCGAACGGCGACCCGTTCACCGCCGAGGACTTCCGCTACTGGTGGGAGGACGTGGCGATGGAGCCGCTCCTCTCCCCGGCCGGCCCGCCCGAGCTGATGGTGGTGGACGGCGAACCGCCGGTCTTCGAGGTGATCGACGAGACGACGGTCCGCTATGCCTGGCCGCGGCCGAACCCGCGCTTCCTGCCGG
Organism: uncultured Paracoccaceae bacterium; assembly: GCA_937952085.1. Taxonomy (GTDB): domain Bacteria; phylum Pseudomonadota; class Alphaproteobacteria; order Rhodobacterales; family Rhodobacteraceae; genus Pikeienuella. The sequence goes on from CALFYQ010000121.1 coordinate 15,471, forward strand.
CCCTTGCCGCGGCGCGCGACCCCTTCATCTACCGCCCCGCCGCCTTCATGAAGCAGTACCACATCAAGTACGCGGACCCGAAGAAGCTGGAGGAGCTGGCGGACGAGCATGGCGCGCGCAACTGGGCGCAGCTCCACAACAAGCTCGACAACCTCTACGATTTCGACAACCCGGACCTGCCGACGCTGCAGCCCTGGGTCAACGTCACGCCGAAGAACAACACCCGCTACGTGCTGGAGCGGAACCCTTATTACCACCGCTTCGACCCGGAGGGGCGGCAACTTCCCTATGTCGACAGCATCGAGATGACGGTGGCCGCCGGCTCGCTGATCCCCGCCAAGGCGAACCGCGGCGAGGTCGATCTCCAGGCCCGCGGCCTCTCCTTCTCCGACGCGCCGGTGCTGAAGAAGGGCGAGAAGGACGGCGGATATGTCACCTATCTCTGGGTGAACGGCTCCGGCTCCGACATCGCGCTCTATCCGAACCAGACCTATTCGGACCCGGTCTGGCGCGACCTGATGCGCGACGTCCGGTTCCGCCGGGCGCTCTCGCTCTCGATCAACCGACAGGCGATCAACAAGTCGCTCTATTTCGGCATGGCGAAGCCGGCCGCGGTGGCGGCGCTGCCCGAAAGCCCGTTCCATGACGAGGATCACGCCCGCGCCTACGCCGCGCTCGACCGCGCCGCCGCCAATGCCCTCTTCGACGAGCTCGGCCTCGACAAGCGGGACGCGGACGGCTGGCGTCTCCTCCCCGACGGGCGCCGCGCCGAGATCGTGGTCGAGACCGCCGGCGAGCGGCAGGAGGAGATCGACGCGCTCGAACTCGTTCAGGAGATGTGGAAGGAGGTCGGCGTCAAGATGATCTTCCGGCCGCTCGACCGGGACATCCTGCGCAACAAGGCCTATGCGGGCGAGGCGATGATGCCGGTCTGGTACGGCTGGAACAACGGCGTGCCGACGCCCGACGCGCCGCCGACCGACCTCGCCCCGGTGGACCAGACCAACTTCTCCTGGCCGGCCTGGGGGCAGCATTTCCAGACCAAGGGCGCCTCCGGCGAGGCGCCGGCCACGCCGGCGGCGAAGCGCCTCCTCGAACTCTTCGAGCGCTGGTCCTCCGCCACGACCGAAAGCGAGAAGGGCGCGATCTGGGAGGAGATGCTGGAGATCCACGCGGACCAGGTCATGGCGATCGGCCTCGTCTCCGGCGCGCCGCAGCCGATCGTGGTCTCGAAGCGCCTTCGCAACTTCCCCAAGACGGGAGTCTACGCGTGGGAGCCGACGGCGCATCTCGGCGCCTACCGGATCGACGAACTCTGGTACGCCGAGTGAGCGCGCGGAAAGGCTAGGGCATGCTCAGCTATATCCTGAAGCGCTGCGTCACCATGGCGGGGACCCTCCTCGTCATCTCGGCGCTCGTCTTCGCGATCATCAACCTGCCGGAAGGCAACTACCTCACCAACCAGATCCGCGAGCTGATCGCCTCCGGAGAGTCGGGCTCTGTCGCCAAGGCGCAGTTCCTGATGGCGCAGTACTCGCTCGATAAGCCGCTGGTGGAGCAGTATTTCGTCTGGCTCGGCGTCTGGCCGGGGCCGAACGGCTTCTCGGGGCTCCTGCAGGGCGATTTCGGCTATTCCTTCGAGCTCGACCGGCCGGTGGCCGATGTCGTCGCCGAGTCGATGTGGTTCACCATCGGCCTCAACCTCGCCATCGTCCTCTTCGTCTACCTGACGGCGCTGCCGCTCGGCGCCATCGCCGCGATGCGGGCCAACACCTGGGTGGACTATCTCGCCGCGCTTCTCGGCTATATCGGCCTCGCCACGCCCAACTTCCTCCTCGCGCTCGTCCTCATGTACTACGGCAACAAGGCGGTCGGTCTCCCGATCGGCGGCGGCATGGCGAAGGAGTTCATCGACGAGCCGATGAGCCTCGCGAAATTCGGCTCCATCGCGCTCCACATGATCGCGCCGGTCATCGTCATCGGCACCGCGGGCATGGCCGGCATGATGCGCCGGCTCCGCGCCAACCTGCTGGATGAGCTCGGCAAGCCCTATGTCGTCACCGCGGCGGCCAAGGGCGTGCCGCCGGCGCGGGCGGTCATCAAGTATCCGCTCCGCGTCGCGCTCAACCCGTTCATCGCCGATATCGGCAACCTCCTGCCGCAGCTCGTCTCGGGCTCCGTCCTCGTCTCGGTGGTGATGAGCCTGCCGACGATCGGGCCGATCCTGCTCTCGGCGCTCCGCAGCCAGGACGTCTACCTCTCCGGCTTCATCCTCCTCTTCGTCTCGGCGCTGACGCTGGTGGGCATGCTGATCTCCGACCTTCTCCTCGCGGTGGCGGATCCGCGCATCCGTCTCTCCGGCAAGGCGGGGGGCGCCCGATGACC